>NZ_JAQISM010000008.1:0-197400 GCF_027919975.1 Psychrobacter sp. ANT_H3
TTACAGCAGAGGCAATGACGGGGGCACTAAGCGCGGGACGACAGAATATGGATTGGTTTGGGGTTATGCTTATCGCGAGTGTAACAGCGATAGGTGGTGGTAGTGTAAGAGATATCCTACTTGGTAACTACCCTTTAACTTGGGTAGAACATCCTAAATATTTATTAATTGTCTGTGTGGCCGGCCTTATAACGACTTGGTTGGCTAAATGGGTTGTTAAATTTAATGGCATTTTCATACGTTTGGATGCTTTAGGGCTGGCGGCCTTTAGTATCATTGGTTGTCAAGTAGGGCTTAACATGGGACTCCATTACGGTGTTTGTATAGTTGCGGCCATTGCAACAGGCGTCTTTGGCGGATTGCTGCGTGATTTAATATGTCGCCAAACCCCATTGGTTTTACATCATGAGTTATACGCTTCAGTTTCTTTAGTCATTGCTTGTTTATATTTGATACTTCAGCATTTTGCTATTAGTGGTAATGTCAGCGTCATTATTAGTTTAGTTACTGGTTACTTAATCCGTATGGTAGCAGTTAGAGCAAAGTGGCGATTACCCGTATTTCGTTTGTTAGAGAATGCGAAATAAAATAGTGATCCTACCGTTGTAATGATGTCTACGAGCGAGCTGTGTTATTTCAGAGAGCCTTCAAGGCTCTCTATTTTTCTACCATCATACTGACTCTTTTTTTGAGTGGTTAACGCCAAAAAGATGCTGATCTAGCTAATTTTTAGCATATTTACAAGCTTCATTAAGGCTTAGTAAGTATGGTATACCCCAACGGAACCAGCTGTTTCACCCTTTAAACCTATTAACAGACTACTTAAAACAGACTGCTATAATGGAACCACTTATATTGAACCAATGACATTGATCATAGCTTATTTAATAAAGCCTGAAAATAGTTAGCGTTGGTCCATAAATAAGAGCTGACTGATTCAGATCTCAATCTGCCTATCGTTTAGCACAAACTCCTATAGCCGTATTAAACACCCCATAAATTATAAAGTGTTAACCAACCCTATTAACAATAAACGCTCGGTGAAGCTAATTGAACAGCGCTATAATAAAAAATCAGTGCCGCCAAGGAAGGTGAGCACAGTGTATGGATCTCGTTCAATCGGCAAATATGATGTAGAGGTATAACTACACAAACGCATTATAGGGAGATAGGCGATGTTAAACCTTAGATTAAACTGCCAATACATCACTTTTAAAAGTGCTTTAGGCTGCTTCATATTGCCAGTACTATTAATTAGCACTGTACCTAGTACACAAGCAGCTACTCCCACAAAGGCAACTTCGACCAATAAATCTGCTATAAAAAAACCTGTCGACCTAATCACGGATGTCATCACTTATGCCGAGCGTGATTGGCGCTCGGATGATGGAAAGTTCTTATTAACGGTATATTCAGGGATATGGAACCCTCATGGCACTTTATTTTATTTAAACAAAGATGACGGCGTATCAGTTGAAGGATTTCAGAAAGGCTTGAACATCACCTTAAAATCATATGACCCAGAGATTGGACTAGAAGCACCACCAGAATATGCCATCGATGGTACGCTAAATCTGCGTAATAATACGTTAGTAGGAACAGTCACCCACTATCCTGAGGGCGCAGCGACAATCAAAAAAACCACTTTTTCCCCAGCAATTCCTGTTAAGACCTATCCACAGTTTGTCTTTAAATATTATGGCGTTGACGATGAGCGTTGGTATCGCTCTGCCATCACCCAAGTGGATGTCATTAATAAAGATACGAATAAAGTGGTGCAGAAGTTAACGGGTTTTAAAGCAGCGGCGCACAGTACCAGATATGTGGATATGAACTACGACGGCTATTTTGATCTGGTATTGAACGTCGCAGAAGGCGATCACAGTGAAAAATATATTTACTGGCTCTATGATCCACAGAGTAAAAAGTTTGTGCGTAATAAAACATTGGAGGCAGTCTTAGGCTATGCAACACGTTATCCGCACAAGCAACTGGCGCGCTTTAAGGACGACACTCTCAAACGAGTAAATGGTCAATGGAAAAGAGTGCCTTGCTGCTAGACAGCCTAGATGTTCACTGCTGTAAATGTATATTATCTACATTGAAGGCGGTATATGTCGATTCATTAAATAACCTTAAGGGCGGCGCAGTTCTTTCACATTTAACCTATCATAGGCTTTACAGCCTTTTGCATAATCGTTATTACAAGCGATTTGATACCATTCTTGTGCTTCGACTTTATCCTTAGGCACGCCTTTTCCCGCTTCATACATCACCCCAAGGCGATACTGAGAATGGGCATTATCTTGATCAGCAGCGTCTTGGTAGCACTTCAGCGCTATATTATAATCTTGACTAACCCCTTCTCCTTCCTCAAACATAAGACCTAAATTATATTGTGCGTCTGAAAAACCTTGATCCGCAGCTTTTTGATACCATTCGACAGCCTTCTCATAGTTTTGAGGTAAGGCGACTCCTTGGTAATAGCTTACTCCCATATTATATTGACCGACTGCGTTTCCTTGGTTAGCAGCCTTCGAATACCATTCTAGGGCTTTAGCGTAATTTTGAGTAACCCCTTTACCACTGTAGTACATCGATCCAACGGTAGCTTGAGCCGACGCATCACCTTGGTTAGCAGCTTTTAAATACCACTCAACTGCCTTTGTATTATCTTCTGGCATACCATGAGCATTTTTATACATCCACCCAAGATTATATTGCGCTTTTGCATATCCTTGGTTGGCAGACTTTTGGTACCACTTAAAGGCTTGGGCATAATCTTGATCTATGTCTTCGCCGTAATCGTACATTAGGGCAAGGCGGTACTGGGCATCAGCATGTCCTTGCTCTGCCTTCAGCTTAGTGGTTGCAAAGTCTGCAGCTAAGACTGGCACACTTAGCCCAAGCGATAAAGCTAAAATCATCATTGTATGGATAAAAATCGTTTTCATTATAGAGAGCTCCATGGCTTATCCTTAATAACATCAAGACGCTTACAACGATAAATTTTTTATTTACTTAAGGCTGATTAATGAATACTTTATCAATGATTATCTATAAAGCAGCGGTTACTGATTGCAGCTCATCTCCACTCCATTTCCACAAGCTTTATTTAACCATGTATCAGCTTGAGATTTATCTTGCTGCACCCCTCTGCCATAGTTGTACATCGTGCCGATGACATAGGCTGCCATAGTATCACCTTGCTTAGCCGCTTTGAGATACCAGCTAAATGCTTGCTTATAATCTTGCTTTACACCATAGCCATTCTCAAACATCCAGGCCAGATTATATTGGGCTTCAGATAAGCCTTGAGCGGCGGACTTTTGATACCATTCAAACGCTTTCACATAATCCTTAGCAATGCCGCTGCCATTTTCATACATGACCCCAAGATTATTTTGTGCATCGACCTGCCCTTGTTTAGCCGCTTTTTGATACCACTCAAATGCTTTGCTATGGCTTTGAGCAATGCCTTCGCCATGGCTGTACATGACACCAAGGTTATACTGAGCTTCATCATAACCTTGATTAGCTGATTGCTGCCACCACTGCCTAGCCTTGGTATAATCTTGCTCAACCCCTCTGCCAAAGTAGTGCATTGCTCCGAGAACATACTGAGCCTTTGCTTGTCCCTTATTAGCCGCTTTGGTGAGCCATTTAACCGCTTTACTATGATCTTGTGTTACTCCATTGCCTTCGTGATATAAAACCCCAAGTTTAAACTGTGCGTCTGCATTACCTTCGTTGGCGGCTTTAGTAAGCCATTCAATCGTTTTAGCTTGATTTTGAGGTCTGTTTTCTCTATTGAGGCTTAGAAGCTGTAAATTGTTCTTAGCACCATGATTTCCTTGAGAAGCAGATTTTAAGTACCACTCTCGGGCCTTGCTATCACTCTGCTCGATCCCTTCCCCTTTGTGATAAAGAGCACCAACATTGAACTGCCCCTTGTCATCACCTTGCTCTGCTGCTTTTAGATACCACTCGAAAGCTTTAACCGAATCCTGCTCAACACCTTTGCCTTTATCATATAGTTCGCCAAGATTATTTTGAGCCTCAGCATTACCTTGAGAGGCAGCCTTTCTATACCATTCAAATGCCTTGGCATAATCTTGCTCAACGCCTTTATTACCCATATAATATTTAAAACCAAGGCGGTATTGAGCATCAGCATCTTCTTGCTCCGCAATCGCTTGGGTCTTTGCAAAGTCTGCACTAACAGCTGGTAACGTTAATCCAAACGATAGACTCAAAATCAACACGTTATAAATAACAGACGTTTTAGATGTAGTCATGACTAACACTCCCTCTACAAAAAGCAAATATCTAAGCGATTAAAAGCAATAGCGACTTCTTAATTCTAGCTATATTTAGCTTGATTGGATATTGATATTATATATCTTGTAAAGCTACCATTCTATTAACTGCTACTAGCAACAGCTTAAAAGGCTAGCAACAGTTTAGAGAAGATGTCTGCACCACTCCGGTATTGTCTTAATCTCTCAAAATGATCAGTCTCTGCCAATACTTGGGCGGTTCAGTTGTTCGATTTTTTGTAATGGGTAGCCAATAGTAGTAGCATTATTTCTCACTATTTAAAGGTACAAACAACTTCGTCATAATTGTTATTCATATTTTGTACTTCTAAGTACGAATTTTCATATTCTGGCTTAAAAAATTCTTCTAGGCTTTTTGCAATACCAAATTCTGTTTCGGCTCCAGAGTTGCTCGGATTTGTTACATCATAAATATATAAAGGTTGAAACCCATTCTTTTCCCATTTATAAAACTTTTGGACAAAACGTGAATCAACATCACAGTTAGACGGAATGCGAGTTAAATCTTTTTGATTAAAGAAATCATTAAGCTTGTAGACGCCACCAAGAGACTCATCTTCCGTTATACCCTGACCTGAACCTAGAGTAATAATATTTGGCCGGCTCTTATTACCATATGCTGACATCGAACTTGTTTCGTTCAATCTAGCGTTGATAGAATAGTTTGGATCTTCAGGCTCATACTCATTTTTAACGGGGGTTTTCTCAAGCCATTCTTTTGCATAGGGTATCGCCGCTAGTTTATCCCATGTCCAATTGTCATTAGGTTTTAAAGCGAGATAATCAGTTATGGCGATGAATTGCGGGGCATCAGAACTCTTCGCTTCTAAAGCTTCCTCATCTAAGTTATTAGCCTCATCATCGAATTGATTATCAGTAACGCCTATACCATCTGGGCATTGAGTTTCCTTACCTTTTTTATTAATACAGAAGGTACGACCCTCTTTATCATTAACGACAGCAATACCGTTATTAAAATCTATTAGACCTTCACTATCATCCCAATAAGCCTTAATAAACTGCATGGGGATTACAAGCTTACCTGTCTTATCAATGTATCCGTATTTAAGATTATCACTGTTTTCTTCGTAGCTAAAGACAGCAGCCAAGCCATCTGAGAAATCATTGGCCGTTTCATATGCTAAGTTTATTGGAATAATCGATTTGTTAATGGTATCAACATAGCCCCATTTACCGTCTTTCTTAACGGCGATGAGCGACTCGCTTAAGTTGCCCATACTTTCATACATAAAGGGTATGACCACCTCATTCTGTTTATTAATCAGTCCATATTTACTTTCATAATCTTCCGGGTCCTTAGGTGGACGAGCTGCTGTGGCGAATCCATCATAGAAATTAGCTAAAGCTTGGTATTCAAACGGAATAACGGTTTTACCCTGTTTATCAACAGCGCCATAAAGACCTTCAACACTGACAATAGCGAGTGCGTCAGAGAAACTGCTTGTCCACTCGTACTTTGGCTCTATGACTACCTTACCCTTGGTATCAATAAAACCATATTTATCGTTTTTACTGACAGCAGCCAAGCCTTCTGAGAAGTCATTAAACTCTAACGACTCTCCTCCCTCTCCTGCCACTATCGCATCAAACTCAAACGGAATAATTAGTTGTCCATCTTTATCGATATAGCCCACTCTATTGGTTTTTTCATATTGATCGTTACTCTTCTTAATGACCCCTGCAAGTCCGTCTCTTAAGCAACCGACTTTATCGTAGCCCTCTCCATCAGGTATAACGCACTTCTCTTCTTTTTTATCATTTTCAACTTCAGCAGTATCGACTGCCTTTTTTTCACTTACTGACGATGGCGTCACTTCAGCATTATTCTTGTCACTACATCCTGATATGGCGAGAAGGCTAAAAACTAAGGGTAAATAGATAGGTTTCAATGCAACGGTCCTTGTTAAGTGGGGATATTTAGAAGTTTCAGAGTTATATAAATATTTGATAATAATTTCTGAGATTGTGATTAATAGTCTTTCCAGTTGTCAAAGTTATAAACTCCTGAAGTCATATAACTATCACTTTTAGATTTAGCAGTATGCAAAGGCTGACTTGAAGTACAGCCTTTGATCTAGAAGATATATATAAAAATGAACCTAATACTCTCTTACCAAGCCTTGTTCAGACTTATCGTATTTAAAACAAAAAGGCTCATTCATATAACCTGAAGACATTCTATAGGCATCAATATCACCAGAGAAACAAAAACGGTTGGATTTAAGATTAAAATCGTAATGTATAGTATCGCCTTTATTGTTCACGGCTACCGCATTTCCTTCACCGTCAGTTGCAGCTGATAACGCATAGCCAAAAGGCACGACTCTTTTCTTAGCAGGATCAATAACAACCAATCGATATAGTGTCTTCATATAACCTTTGGCATTAGTCTCAAAGGCATAAATAATCTTATTACCATCGAAGTTAGGCTTGCGCTCTTTTATCACCTTTGCGTAGCTTTTTAAGCGGCTATCGGTACAAAACTCTTCATCCTCATAATCAAATTCACATTCAACCACTGTCACACCGTATTTCGTTTTAGGTGCTGCATTAGAAATAGAGGATAGACCCAAAATAACTAAAGATGCCGCGAACATCAGACTCGTTTTTTTTAACATAATAAGTTTTCTCTTAATTTAGATTAGATGGTTCTACAAACCTTTATAGGATCACTGATAGTTTTGCGGATAACGTTCTTGGTCCATTTCATTCCAATCTGCATAAGTCTTTTTAGAGAGTACCTTACCTTGGCGATCTAGCGTAAAACGAGTGATACTGTCATAGCCATCGTTATAGGCATTAGCGCCTTTAGTGTTCAAATTATAAACATCTAACTTTCCACCTTCATAGCGACCACCATCGACGTCTTCAGCATCTCCCATTGGCTCAATATAAGCCCTATCGTATTTAGGGGGTACAATCACCTTGCCAGTTTTATCTATAACACCCCATTTGCCGTTGTTATATCCTCCAACTTTTACAGCAGCCAGCCCTTCGGAGAACTCCATGGCTTCATTCCATTTAGCAGGAATTGCTATATTGCCAGACTTATCAACGAAGCCAATCTTACCCTCATCATCACCCTGCATTGAGGTGTTATACCTAGCCAAACCTTCATAGTAATCATCTAACCAGTTGAATTTAAAAGGCACTATGGTCTTACCAGTTTTATCGATGACGCCATACTTATCATTTTTACTGACGACTACTCTACCGTCACTGAAATCGCCTGCCGTTTGGTAAGTATAGGGTATGACCATTTTACCCGTTTTATTCATATAGCCGTATTTACCGTTTTTATAGACGGCAACCAAACCTTCTTTAAAATCACGATAGTCAATAATCACGCCATAAAAAAGTGGTGCTTGATGTTCAACCGGTATGACTAGTCTTCCAGCCTCATTGATATAGCCTTGCATGTATAAATAGTCTTCGTAATCCTCAGCGCCATCATAACCTTTGACCTTGCCCATTTTCATTAATGAGACACGCGCCATACCTTCTGAAAAATCACCACAACTATAATATTTTGCAGCTACAACAACCTTCCCATTATCATTTTTATAGCCACATTTAACCTCATTGTTATTCTCTATCTCAAAACTCTGCAATGCGGCTACAGCAGGTAATGTCGCAAATACGCCACAGAGACTTAAAGCCAATGCCGTTTTTTTATTATATATTTTCATCTCAATCTCGATTATAAGGTGTGGAAGCGATATAGCATTGATAAAAACTGGCCTAGGCAACACTGCTACTAAGGGTATTAAATTTAGGCAACAATAGTAATCAACTTTTATTCATATATCAATATATATGTTATTTATTACCTAAGCCTTAAGCTATCTTTTAGATAAAAGCTATAGATACAAAAAAGCCAGGCAACCCAAGTTACCTGGCTTTTTTGTATAGCATCTCTTGTTTAAATCGAAACTATCGGTCGTAGCTATCAATTTGTATGACTTGTCATTTTTATAATTCTTTTATACCATCAACAAGACCGAAAATTGGTTTCTAAAGCGGGTGAATGAGCCTTACTCATTGAGTTTTTTTAATTATTCTTCATAGTATATATCAAGATAATTAAAACAGTCATGTGAATAATTTGGATTGGAACAAAAGCAAGTGCGTATTGAAAACCACCCGTAATTGCCGCATTAATTGATTTAGAAATTGCATGTGTCGCTAAACCTAATAATAAGGCGAGCAATAAAATAGGGTTAGTTGGGTTCCCTTGCATGACTACGGCAGCCATTGCTGCATGCACCTCAAACATAGAACTCAGTACGGTTCCTGCAATAAGACCGGCGTCACCCAGCCATAAACTTAAACCATAAACAAGTACTTGAATAATAGTAAGTGTCACTACAATGACACCCGCCTCTTTTAAACTAAACATAGGTGTATCAGTTAACTTAGCTTTCTCTTCGGATCGAGCTTTTCTCATCAACCATATTCCAGGAATAATTAACATTATAATGGCAATAATAGAGGGGAATAATAAAATTTTAAGCCAACTAAAACTTACACCTGCAACAATAATAAGAAGCTGTACCACTGTTGCGACACAGGATATAAGGGCAGCTCCAGCATTTTCTTTTGCATCTGCACGACCCTGACGAACTTCTATTCCAAGGCTTGCAATCGTGGCTGTACTGGATATAAATCCTGATGCTAAAGCAGATAAAAACATGGCGTGGCGTGATGGTAAAAGCCTCTTTGCCATATGTGCTAGTGCTTGAATGGCTAAAATCAATATCAATAATTTTAAAATAATATAAGGATTTAGTACTGAACCCCAAAGATCCCTATTGGGGGTTAAAGGAAGTGCAATTAAAAGTAAGGCCAGTAAAAATATACCATCTTTAAATTCACGCTCAGTAATCCATCTAACCGCTACTCCATGCATTGAATGCTTTGTCACTAGAAGGAAGGTAAGGACGACGGTAAGTGCCGCTGCATAAGGAATATGCCATAAACATAGTCCACCTATAAAATAGGTGAGTATAAAAGCAAGTTCAGTGGTTACACCTGGATCTTCAATTTGTTTATGAGTAGAGATGATACTTATACCACCTACTATCAATGCTCCTATGAGTCCCATAAACAAGCCGAAAGAAAAACAAATTGCCCCTAATAGAGAGCAAATTGCAAAAGATCTAATACCTGCAAAGCTGTGTTGATTCTCACGTTGTTTGCTACGCTCTCTTTCTAGACCAATGAGTAGTCCACAACCTAGCGCTGCAGTAGATGCAGTAATTAAACTTTGGACAGGTTCAATCGTAAATGTATTTTCTATTATGAAATTCATCCCACTCTCTATGACCCCTGCTGTCAAATCCGTATAACTAAACTTGGGAGATTTTGATTACGCAGCATGACGATAAAAATCAAACCACACCGGTCTTAGCGATCTATATCTCAACAGAACCAGTCGTTTTACTCTTTAAACCTGTTAATAGACCAATTAAAATAGACTGCTCTAATGGAAACACTTATAACAGACTGCCCCAGCACTATCAAAGACTCAGTATGCTGACACAATACAATAGCTTTCATTCGCTTAATTCTGCCAGTTAGATAAGGTTTGTATGGCTATGCCTAACTGCTTTGCAGTCGCTAAGATATTGCCATTGTTCTCTAAAATTTCTTCAGCATAGCTCAATGTCACTTTTGACAAATGCTAAACAGCTTGTTATGATAAAAAAACATCGTGGGTTTACGGCTACTTCCAGCGCGATGAAAAACAAAGACTGGTAAAACGCACACCTCCTTTTTGCTCTGTAAGGTGACTGTGTCGTTTCAATTTGGCACAGACAGAGCAACAGGAGATTTCTTTATGACTACTTCTAGTCAATTGATTCCAAAATTCATACTTCTAAAATATTCTTCTCATACTCAGCTACTGAGTCTTATGAGCGCTTTCTGCTATTCCGCTTTTTTAAGCAAACTCTCCAAACTGCTTCATAAACCTTTATCAGTCTCATTCACTGATAGTCAAAGCTATGTTAAAAATATGGCTTACCTTGGTTTTATTACTGTGCCCAACTAATCTGCAGTTTGACACATAGCAATAAGACTAGCTAAGAATTTGAATGCATTCACCTCATTTAATCATCATTATTTAACAAGTATTAAAAGGTAACCTTATGACAGCATATAGCGATAAAACCAACCAAAATGACAATACAAATATCAATCAAGATACGGGCGTTGAAGACTGGATGATAGAGATATGGGACTGGATTGACAACCATAATATATCAGGCAGCCCTGATAGCACCGTCCCTCGTGAACCTGAAGCGTTGCGCCAGTTAGAGCGACTGGATTTGGGATATGGAGAATCAACGAGTTATAGTTATATTGATAATAAGTCAGTATTACAAAGCGAAAGTGAGTCTACTGAGCCGTTACCTGACACTATCGGCCATTTAACAAATCTAAAGTATCTTAGACTCAGAGGTTTTAATGAGCTGCCGGACGAGATTGCTCAATTAGAGAACTTAGAGACGCTGGTGTATATGAACTGTGATTTTGCTGAGTTCCCAAAGGTACTGTGTCAACTAAAGAATCTTAAATCGCTTAATATCTTTTCAAAAAGCTTGGAGAGGTTTCCCGCTCCAAATACTTAAAAATCCTCACTACTCTTTATATGAGCGGTGAGGCTTTTTTTTGTCTAATTTTCAAGGCTTGTAGAAGATATTTCGAAATATCTTTTCTAATCCAGTTAAGTTTAGCTACTCAATCAAAAAGCTCGTTTTCGGTGCAGTGCCCATTTGGTGCCCAAACTGTGCCCCACTTCTTAAACCAAAAGCTCGTTTCAACCGTTAAAGTTATAGTACTATTAGAGTCGACTATCACTACAGTCCATTCTAATTAACGATAGATTGAGCCATTCATGAACTTTATAGACGTTGAACCCACGCTAGAAAACTACTGGCGAGCGATTATTTTGTTTGGTAGAAATACAGCTTCTTATAAATTCGCGCTTGCCAAAGCTCTGATCGACGTTAGCTTAGAAAGAGATTCTGATTTAATTTCATTAGAAGATTTGGCACTGCCCTACGCCATGCATCTGTGTGAACATCTAAAACACAGTCCTAAACAAAGCACTTTTGGTAGTGGTAAGTTTATCAATGCTTGCATTCAATTCAACCATCAACAGATTAGCGAAGACGAACTCATTGATATCACGAATAAAGAAGGATTTAAATACGTTTTGGACGCATTTCATGTGGTCAATACTAAAGCGGTGCAAGAACGGTTTTATGACGTGATTGATGAAGAGTTTTTTATTGATGAGCGTAAACATAATAAAGGTATACGTTTAACAGATAACTTATTTAAATTATTCTATGTGTTTGATCACTCGGCTGAAAATTTGAATTTTGAGACAGAATCACGTTGGAATTTGGTAGAAAAATCTTGGGAGCTCAATATTGGTAAAGGTTTAATTGCGGTTGAATTTGACCAGGATACCAAACAGCTATTTACTCAAGATACTAAACATCGCCGCATCGATATCACCAGTTCAAGAGGTGCATTAAACGGCTATCAAAAGAGCAGATGCTTTTACTGTTTTAAAGAAATAAGTATTGCTTCTAATGACCCGATGCTAGCAGACGTTGACCACTTTTTTCCGCACACTTTAAAACCCCAAGTAGCAACCGCTGGTTGCTGTCGTCCCGTTAATGTCGATGGCGTTTGGAATCTAGTGCTTGCTTGCTCTGATTGCAACCGTGGTATAGACGGTAAATCTGCTCAAGTACCTAATATTGAATTATTAAAAAGACTGCATACACGCAACGAATATTTGATTGGCAGTCACCACCCCTTACGTGAGACTTTAATCAATCAAACGGGTAAGAATGAGAAGATGCGTCAACAGTTTTTGCAAAAGTCCTTTAACTTCTCAAAAGAACGTTTGATTCATGTTTGCCAACCTCAACAACAAGGCTGTAGTCTTTTCTGATAATAAACAGCGATATATAACCTATGATAGATCAATCAAACACCCTAGCCTTTTATAACAGCAATGCACCCTCATTCATTGAGCAAACCATCGCTGTGAATATGCGTCTGCTATATCAACCCTTTATAAATAACCTGCCTGTTAGATCATCAAACCAACAAAAAATACTGGACTTAGGCTGCGGTTCAGGTCGTGACAGTATGCATTTTGCCAGTTTAGGCTTCAATGTTACTGCTATTGATAGTAGCTCGGCATTACTTGACCTTGCAAAAGCAGCTGCTCAAAAGCGCATGGACTATCAAGATACGATTGGGTGGCACTGCGCTACTTTTCAAGACATTATCCAAAAAAACTGGCAACGTCAATTTGCCGCTATCTGGGCATGCGCCTCATTACTCCATGTACCTTATAAGGAGCTGCCTGAATTAATAGATGGGTTGCTACACATGCTAACTGATGATGGAGTTTTTTACGCATCGTTTAAATATGGCGATAATGAGCACGTGAAAGACAACCGCTTTTTTTGCGATATGAATGAAAAACGCTGGGAAACTATCAAGCAAAAAACCAACCATGAGTTCAAAGATGAAATTTGGCTTACCAATGGCCAAAGAGCACATAGAGATGAAAAGTGGTTTAATATTATGATTAAGCAATGACAAACTTAAATTCTCACACAGTCTATTTTTGGATTAGGCTTCTCTTTCTATTTATTTTGATAGCTTATATAGTGACTATAAGCTTAAAGATTTGCTTATGGACTACTATAGCTATTATCATATAAGTGAAGTATTTTACAAAACAAAAAGACAATAACCTAAATCGGAGTAAATAATGATTACCCATGTACCTGATGTGACTTTTAAAACTCGTGTTCGTGATGAATCTATCGGAGGAGACAATCCATTTAAATGGCAAGACTTAACCACAGATGAGTTATTTGCCAATAAAAAAGTGGTTGTGTTCTCATTACCAGGTGCCTTTACGCCAACGTGTTCGACCAGCCATCTACCTCGCTATGAAGAGCTTTACAATGAGTTTAAGGCGTTAGGCGTAGATGAAATCGTTTGTATTTCTGTCAATGATGCCTTCGTCATGTACCAATGGGGCTTAAAGCAAAACCGTGAAAACGTTTTCTTGCTTCCTGATGGTAATGGTGAGTTCACTCGTAAAATGGGCATGCTGGTTGATAAGAGCAATCTTGGCTTTGGTATGCGCTCATGGCGTTATTCAATGTATGTCGACAATAAAGCCATCAAAAAAGTATTTAAAGAAGCTGGTTTTGACGACAACTGCCCAACTGACCCGTTTGAAGTATCAGATGCAGACACTATGTTAGCGTATTTGAAAAGTAATGCTTAATCACATTGACGCTTGACTGTTGTTATTAAGTGTTATCGGGCGTCGATAGATGCTCACATACGGATATTCAAATACTGTAGAACTGCGTCATCTTTAAAGATAAAGGCTACGCAGTTTTTTTATGGTTTTTATAAAAATTTCTATCACTGAGCGGTGTTATTGTTGGGGATAGTGATAATGTGAGCATGATTTTTGGCAAACAGATAAGTATTAAGCATAAGAAAAGCCAGACAACTCAAGCTGTCTGGCTTTTCTTGTGCATCATCTATTAAAAACAGCTCAAAGCTTCTATGCCACTATAAAATCTAACGCTTACGTCCTATAAAGCACTTTAACCACATGCCAGCCAAACTTGGTTTTCACTAAATGCGGAGTAAAGAGTTCGCCGTTGAAGCAGACTTTATCAAATGCCGGTACCATTTGACCTTGTTTAAACTCACCTAAGCTGCCGCCTTTTTTAGCGGATGGGCAGGTGGAGTGTTTCTTGGCCAACACATCAAACTGGGCACCTTTTTTAAGCTTGGCAATAATGTCGTCAGCCACCTCTTTGTCTTTTACTAAAATGTGTAATGCGCTAGCGGTACGAGCCATAATGTAAACCCTTTATAAAATATCGATTATCGGGGCATTATATCACTACTCTCTTTGGTTGCTGGCCTAACTTGACTACGCTATTGCATCAAAAGTCATTATCCACACAGGCGCTACTCTTTAGATGAGAATCGGTGCCTTTTGAGTGGCGCTGCCACTACCTATCAATCTATCGTTTTGAGGACCGCGAAGAACCTCGACCTTTTGCTGGGCGCTTGCCATTTGCAGCAGGTTTGCCCTTGCCAGCAGGCTTCTTGCTATCATCAAAAGGACGCCTGTCTTTACCTTTAGAACCCGCTGGTTTTCTAGCACTATCTTTGGGATGTTTCGCATTTCCCTTTGCTGCGCCCGTTGGTTTTGAAGATTCTTTTGACTTTGACGAAGTATCCGTACGAGGTTTTTTTCGTGGTGCCTTACGAGTTTTCTTAGCAGCAGTACTGTCTTCTGAAGAAGAGTCTTCTATAGACTTCAGTAAAACAGCCATCTCTTTTGGGGTTAAATCTCGCCAGTCTCCAACGGGAAGACCCTTAAGGCTCACATTCATAATACGTGTGCGCTCAAGCTTCACGACTTCATAGCCAAAATGCTCACACATACGGCGAATTTGACGATTTAAACCTTGCACTAGCGTGATGTTAAACACGTTAGGCGACACCTTAGTGACCGGACATTTTTTTGTCATCCTGCCCAAAATAGGCACGCCACCTGCTAAGCCTTCAATAAAACTATCCGTTATCGGCTTATTTACCGTCACCACATAATCTTTCTCATGGTTATTACCCGCACGTAACACCTTATTAACCAAATCGCCATTGCTCGTTAAAAAGATTAAACCTTGGGAATCTTTATCCAAACGCCCAATCGGGAAAATACGTACGCTATGTCTCACAAAATCAACGATATTGTTTTTCTCAGAGCTTTCCGTGGTGCTCACAATGCCTACTGGTTTATTCAACGCAATAAAAACGAAATCATCTGCTTCCCGTGGCTCAATAAGCTGGCCGTTAACTTTTACTACATCTCCAGCAACTACTTGCGCGCCTACTTGAGCACGCTTGCCATTGACGTACACATTACCTTGTTCAATAAAGCGGTCAGCATCGCGCCTGGAGCAAATACCGCTTTCGCTGATGTATTTATTTAAGCGAGTCGAAGAAGCGTTAAACATAAAGCACCGTTTTTACCTAATAAAAAGTCTTTCTTGCTAAGAAAAAGACCTCAACTGAATGGATTATCAACAACGAGATGGCTGACATTATATAGTAAATTCAGTTCACGTTTCAGGAGAGATAGGCAAAAACCTATTGCTCATTGTTTATTGCTCATTGTTTATTGCTCATTGTTTAAAGGTACAAGTAGTCTCATGGCCGTGACCATTACTTCGCTTAAGTTATAGTAATAAACGTTAATCGATGTCAGTTTGGAGAGATTCTGATTTAATTTCACTAGAAAATTTCGCCCCACCCTACGTCATGCATCTTTGTGAGTATCTAAAACGCAGTTCAAATTTAGTATGAACGCATTTCAAATTTAGTATGACAGTACCCTATCACTTGTTATAGTAATCCTCTAAAATAGATACCATTTGTGTAAACCATCAATGTATTACCGTTCAACTTACTGCAAACCTTTATTGCACAACAAGTACTAATTAGATAGCATGTGCTACTTGATACATATCACACCAGCAGTAAGTGACTGTCCGCTACACCAACGTAAGGCTAATCATAATGACCCCAATAATTAGAGTCGCCATCGCCGGTTACGGCAACCTTGGCCGCGGCGCGCAAGCCGCCATCAAACAAAGCCCAGACATGCAGTTAGTCTGTGTATTCAGTCGCCGAGACCCTGCCTCCGTCACCCTGATTGACGACAGCGTGCCCGTGTACGCCATGGACGATATTGCCCAATATAAAGACGACATAGATGTGCTGATATTATGTGGCGGCTCTAAGTCTGATTTGCCTGAGCAAGGCCCAGTGTTGGCTGGTTTATTTAATATCGTCGACAGCTTCGATACACACGCGAAAATTCCTGAGTATTTTGCCGCGCTTGATACACCGGCCAAGAAAGCTAACAAAGTTGCTATGCTATCTGTCGGTTGGGATCCCGGTTTGTTTTCCATCAACCGCTTATACGGCGAAGCCATTTTACCGGTTGGCGAAACCTATACCTTTTGGGGCAAGGGCTTAAGTCAGGGCCACTCAGATGCGGTACGCCGCGTAGATGGTGTGAAGTCAGGCGTGCAATATACGATTCCGTCAGAGCCTGCCATGGCACGGGTACGAAATGGCGAGCAGCCAACACTAAGCACGCGCGAGAAACACACCCGCGAATGCTATATTGTGTTAGCAGATGGCGCAGACGGCGATACCGTACGCAACACCATCGTGACCATGCCGGATTACTTTGCCGACTACGATACCAAGGTACACTTTATCGACCAACCAACGTTTGAGCGTGAACACCAAAAGATGCCCCACGGCGGATTCGTTATTCGCAGTGGTGTAAGTGGCATGGATGATAAGCAGAATAATCAAGTATTAGAGTTCTCATTAAAGCTCGGCAGTAACCCTGAGTTTACCTCTAGCGTGCTCGTGGCCTATGCCCGCGCCGCCTATAAAATGAACTTGGCAGGTGAGACCGGTGCGAAAACCGTACTCGACGTCGCACCTAGCTTATTATCTCCTAAGACTCCAGCTCAGCTGCGTAAAGAGCTGCTGTAAATGTCTGCGCTAGACTAGAAATAAAAAACTGAGCTCAAAAAAGCACCAAGCCATTAAGGTTCGGTGCTTTTTTTATACTCTGGTTTTTGGTGGGCTAGAATCAGTTCAAAATAAAAGCGCTACGTTATGGCTATATGCGACTGGTATAAATTCTCCTTGCTTGCTGTGCGCTTTGCACTCCAGAGGCTACGGAAAATTCATCCCAGTCACACTGTATAGATTTTAAAGTAACTCTACTATATGCTAAATAAACAGTAGAAATCTTTCTACGTGATTTAAAGCTCATTGACGATGTATAAGGATTTTGCTTTATAAATCATTCAGACCCAACCCTCTTCCAAAAGATGCTCGGTGTTACTCACTTTAAACTCATGATATAAGTTAAAAAACACCGTTGGATCTTCAACATTATCGAGCAACCCACGTTTATTGAGCGCCACAAACATCGCTAGCGCATAAGCCGCACAATGGATAGATTTCTTAGGATTAAACTCACGATCCGTAAAAGCTTGATATTGCATGACTTCCTCATGCAGATGAGTATTTTGCTTGAGAGCATTCACATACAGCCAATCATAAAATGTAGTCAATGGCTCTACACTCCATTCCATGCCAAAATAATTATAGCCAATCAGCTCACCTGAGGTTGTTAAACGCTCATCCTTTTTGGCTTGTCTTGGCGGGACTGTCAGCAAGTCAGTATAGGGGCCACCATCCTCAAAAATCATGCTGCTCTGAAAGGCATTTTCGACACTATATGCTTGACCATCATGCTCATTCGTTAGCTGTAAGCTCAATGGACTGAGCGGAAAACTCAGTTTATTGCCAGATTTACTCGATAGCTCTAAGACATGACTAAAGCCATATTTTTTGCGAATAACTTGATGCATATCATTGATGGATTTTTTCTTTTGTCTACTGGCAAACCCCACGTGCCGCTCAAACCTCACCATGTCAGTTTTGACCAAATTGTCACTATTGACTCTAGGCATGAATACCGGTCTGTGTTCTACCGCGTTTTGCGCTTGTTCCATAGGGTTCTGTGTTTCTTGCATTGCAATATGCCTTATATCTTAATTATCAATAGTCTTGTATAAATGTACTTTTATAACGCGTCTTTTATAGCTGGTGATGTGCAATATAAAGTCGTGCTTCATCGTCGCGGCCATTATTGAATACTACTTTATATCCTTTAATCACCCCAGCAAATGGAATTTTACACTGCATCGCCTTATAGTGTGCAGTGATGCGCTCATTAATGATGTCTAGCTGCCTTTGACGCGGCAATAACCTGACTTCATCATCTAACGAGATGCGTTTAAATCTGTCCACCGCCATATATGAATTGAATGACGGTCTAAAGTCTTCATTAAAGGTAATATCAGCATAAACAATCGGTGTGATGGCATTTAGTGAATGACTGGCATCGCGCTCTAACTCTGTTAAAAGGGGTTGGTATACCGTTTTATCAATGCCCAACACGCTACATAACTTTTCAACAAATTCCGAGGCAGCATACTTAAAATCGTAGGTTTTATTAGTCAGTCCCAACGCAGGGCTAGATAGGACTGTTTGCAAGCGATTAATGGCTTTGTCTGTCGTTTTAGGATGATTATGATACCCCATTAGCGTCAGTATTTCATGATGGGATAGCGTTTTTTGCTCGATGCGTTTTAGAATGATAGATTGCAGTGTCGTTGTCGTTGTCGTTGTCGTTGTCGATAGACTAGAAATAGTCATATGAGGCGCTCCTGTTACTCTGTGTATGCCAAAATGATTCAGCACAGTCGTTTTAACTTTACAGAGAAAAAGGAGTTGTGCGTTTTACCAGTTATTGTTTTTCATCGTGCTGGAAGTAGCGTTAAACCCACGATGTCCTTGTATATTAGCAAGGATAAAAATATTTGTCGAGCTGTACGCTTTCTTCGGCATAGATGATATGACTTATCAATGACCAATGACCAATGACCAAAGAGCGAATAGAAATGAGAAGTGGTTTAATATTATGATTTAGCTAAAAAAGGGGCTAAATCTCATAAGCCTGATACCTCAAGCTTACTTACAGCACGGAGTTAGTAACTATCACAGTCAGACTAAATCTTAGCTTATTGAAGACAAAGGAAAAACCACTACCTCATCCCCATCTTGCCACGGCTGAAACTTAGCCATCACTTGCAAAAAAAGTGGATGCTGAAGCCAATCTTGTAGCCAACGCTGCAAATTTGGATAAGGGAGATTGTAAAAAACATCGCGATTTACATGAGCGAATTGACGGACAAAAGGCATAATCCCAATATCAGCAAGCGTGATACCCTTCCCTAGCAAATAAGAATTTTTAGTCAGTAATTCCTCTAAAAGCTGTAAAAATACTTCACCCTTCTGTCGATACTCTGTTTGGGTCATATCGAGATGACGGTCGGCGTATTTATAGCGATCGAGCCAATGTTTAAATTCGTTATCGTTTTTATCAATCAATACATTCGCCTCATGTAAAACTGCATCATGAAGCAATCCTTGCGGATCTTGCTGCTCAAGCGCCCATATCATTATCTCTCTACTCTCTTCAATCACCGTGCCATCTAAAAGCTGCAACACAGGTACCGTACCTTTTGGGCTAATCGCTAGCATTTGCGGCGGCTTATTTTTCAGCGTTATCTCGCGCAGCTTTACCTGCAGCTCGGCAAACAATATGCCAAGGCGGGCGCGCATGGCATAAGGGCAGCGACGAAAAGAGTACAGACATGGATAAGAGGAAGTCATAGATAGGGTTCGCCGTTAAATTAAGATTAATAAGTATAGACACAAAAGCTAGCGTTTTATGGCTAAGGTATATGCGTATTTTAGTAGAGGTTATGACCATACCTTCACCTATTCATGATAACAATGCTAGTACTTGCCCTCAAGGCTAGGTTTGATGTTTAATAATATAGCGAGCCCGCTTAAAAAACGTTCGCTCAATTTTAAAACAATAGTTACCCAATAAAAAAGCCTCACGACTTTTCATAGTAGTGAGGCCTGTGTTTAATCTGATGTTTAACCTAAAACATAATAAAGGTGATTGTCTAAAATTATAAATTAATAATGCTTAGGCTATTAAACACTGCTGGATTTTGGCAATCCATATTCTATTTTATCGACCACTTCATCTTGCTGCTCAACAATCAAGCGATAGCCTTTAATAATCCCATCATAAGGCAGTTGACCATCATGCTGCCGATAATGCTCGTGGATACCTTGTTTAATCACGGCCTTACGCGCGGCTTCATCCAATTTAGCAAATCCACTTGGCAAACGTACCTGCTCTAAAAACGAGACGCCCCAACGCGACATCCAATTTGCGCCGCCAGTAAATTTATAATCGACATCGGCTTGTAAGCGATATCGAGGTTGCGGCTGAGGACAATGCGCCAACTCATATTTAATCTGGGCAATATCTTCGGCAAAGCGCTCATAAGGCAATTCTAGTACCAAAAACAGCTTGGCTAAAAACTCATCGGCGGTAAAGCATTTATCCATATAGCTGCCATCGAGACCAAGATGTTTATTAGACAATACATGACGCAAACGATCACAGGCAGGAATCGTGTACTTAATAGAATAACCCATGGCTTTGACAATATCTTGCGCGCACAGCTCGAGGCTGTCTATTTGAGTGATTGCATATTGTGCTAAAGGATGACGCGGATGATAACGGCGAGTATATTTGGATGGATTGGCAGATTGGCTCATGATAGTGAAGACCTTAGATTCCTATAACTCCGACGAAAAAGTATAAAATCAGGCACAAATGAGGATGTCGGAGTACAGGCTCATGCGCTTTACCAGGATTGTTTTATATCGTGCTGGAAGTTGCAAGGTTTGTACGCCACCACCCATTGCAATCATGATAATTTGCAATAGCAATTGGTAACGACAAAACTGTTAAACCCACGATAGATGATTAGATCGTTTAATAATGATAGCACATCAGCTCATAGAAAATAAATACTGATATCAATGCTTCTTTTTTAAAGAAATATCCTAATCTTCACCATGATACGTCGCTTCATCCATCCAAACAATAGGGTCTTCACACAAATGAACCAAGTGATACCAAATATCACTACTGCGAGCGATACGGTGATGACCGCCGTCGAAATAATCAACTTCCCAGCTTTCAGGCAGATTAACCAGGGTTCGTCTAGCGACCGCCACATCCAAGCTTTCATCGTCGACTTCCACCATAACTCGTACCATCTCAGTGTTTGATGTCGGAAAAGACAGTTTCATATCGGCCACTGCCGGAATACGGTCCGCTAAAACGTCACTTGGATAAATACAAGGCGCAATCAAGAGCGCGCGTAAGTTATATTTATGAGCAAAATGATTGGCAAACCAACCACCAAGCGAATGCCCTGCCAGCACCACGCGTGGATACTGTGCCATTTTCTCACGAATTAGATCATCGTAAATTTCAAATATTTCTGCAAAATTTTCGCGGTAATTGACCGTTTGACAATACTTCGGTTCACGTGTGATACAAGTGTATTTACTGGTCTCACAACTCGAATCGAGACCATGAAAAAACAATAAAAACGTCTCGTTATTTTCGATAGGAAACATCATAGCTCTCTCCTTTTATCATTATTCTTTAGATTTATTGTTATTAATCTGGCCAATTATTTAAACCGCTTTTTGATTGGCAATCTGCGCTTGGTATAAACTCAAAATCTCCTCACAAGCCGGCATGGAGATATTTTTTGCAAAACCTTTATTAAACCAAAAATCGTAAACGGCTTGGACAATGGCTTTTACCGTCTCAGTATCTTTTGGCTTTTGCTCTGTTAATTTATGAGCAATATCTTTTGCCTGAATATCCGACTCATTGTAGGGCGCACTCCAGCCCACACAATAGCGATAGAGCACATCATTAATGGCCAATATAAATATAGCCTCAGCCACGCCATACTGTTCGATAAATTGTTCTAACATCGAGCAGCGCTCCTCATAGAGTAAAGGCTCTATCGGCATCTCATCACGCTCAGTCACACAATCGCTACTGACCACATTTGAGGGCTTGCTAAAATCCTGCAAAAGCAATGGGTAAGACCCGCCAATACCGCCCTTCTTGACCACGTTAAAGCGCCAAATGCCATAATGCGTATTAACGCCCTTATAAGGCACATTGATAAACCATTGCATCAGCGCATCGCTATCATAAATGATATGCATACTGCCAATACGCACCCCTTGCTTCGGTAAAACATCCTTGTATAAACGGTCTATATCATCGCTATAAAGCTTTACTTTTTCTACATTTTCAGCACTGACATCACCAAGCTTAGCCCTTGCATCATTTATGTTTCGGCACAGCCTAAACGGCGCGACAAAACTTAAGGTATCATCGGTATTATTGACAAAATACACATCATCTTCATAATTGTTTATCGAAACTGTCTCAAGATAAAACAATGGGCTGTTTCTTACCCGCCCTTTCTCATCATTCGCCAGTGCCGTTATTCCAGACAGTTTTGCGCCATCCGACCACTGCACATTGTTTATCCGCTTTTGCTCAAATTGATAGGTTAACTTTGTCATCGTCATATCCTTATTATTTTGATTTTAGTTTGTTCGTTGCAGTATTTTTCGTATTATTTTCTTATTTTTTGGGGTTTATTAAGCGCAATTTTAAGCCAGCCGAGTCTATTCGCCATTTTGTAAAATGACGTCATTAGCTATAATTTAAGTAAGTTAATCGGTTTTAGAATGTAGGATTCGGTGTTTTTTCTAATTGTTTAGCCGTAGCTGGTCATTATCATGAAGCTGCTTTTTTTATCGTTATTACTCTTAAAAAATTAAAATCAACGAGCGTTCTCTGTTTAGTCTTTCTGATTATCAATCAATATGTTTTTTGGGGTTGGGATTTGTACAGGCGAAGTGGTTTAGAAGTAAACGAAAATAACATTATTCCAAGGACATCATTAAAAATGCTTGCTAAAGACAACTCAGTTAAAAAGTGAAGCGTTGCGCCCCGAGGGTTAACTGTTTGTCATGTTATTTTTGCCTGACTCAATAACTATAATATAAAACCTTATGAAAATAAAGAGGCTAAAAAATCTTTGCGACAACTGCTGTCGCCCAATCACTTATTACTAGATTTATCACTAAATTTATCATTAAGCTTATTATTTATTGAACCAATTTATATAAAAAAACCCCATAAGCTGAATGCAACTTATGGGGTTATCTTTTGCCAAATTGTGAATCAGATATCTAAAATCTAGCAAGCCATATACTGGCGTTTGATGAATGATTTAATAAATGAATTAACGTTCTAAATGCAGATACTGCATATGACACTCGTACTGATGCAGAATATCGACCAGTACTTGCTCTTTGGTATAGCCAACCAAGTCATACTCTTGCGAGCCATCACTTAAAAACACCTCAGCACGGTAATAAAACTCGGCCTGCTTGCTTGAAGTGTTGAGCGTAAAGTTCGGTCGCTCAGCTTTGATGAGATTGACTTCATAAATAAAGTCATCTTCATCACCATGACCGACGCGCAGTTTTACCCCATCTATCTGACCGTCATCTTCATCACCATGACCGACGCGCAGTTTTACCCCATCTATCTGACCGTCATCTTCATCAATACCAGCGTCTATATCTTTACCAATGCTAGCCAAATTTCGGATATCCAATGCCGTCTTAAGGCCACCATCTTTTAGCTCTTTTTCAACTTCAATCATGGCAGGCTTAACGACCGTTTGTAAAAAGCGTTCGACTTGTTTATGGCTTGGGAAACTGACGATACGTTGCAAGCGCGCTTTCCAACCTTTACCACTATCGAGCACGTTTGCCGTGCCAACGGTACTGGCTTTGCGCTTATTACCCTCTTCTTTTAATGACTTCCACATAGCCATCATGTAAAGCACTAAAATAAGTGAGAACGGTAAACCGGCAATGACAGAGACTGATTGTAGCGAGGCAAAACCACCCGCAAACAGTAAGCCTAAAGTAATCAAGCCCGTGGCTGCCGCCCAAAATAGGCGCAACCAAACAGGTGCGTCGGTATCATTGGTCATACCTCTTGAGCTTAGGTTCGCGAGGACTAAAGCGCCTGAGTCAGCAGACGTCACAAAAAATATCAGGCCAATTACCACACCTGCCAATGAAAAAGCATCGCTGTAAGGGAAGTATTCAAACAAGGCAAACATACCCATCGCAGCATCATTAACGGCGATGTCACCAAGCTCAGTTGCGCCATTGGCGACCAAATCTATCGCTGAATTACCAAAGATAGAGAACCATGCAAAGATGAAACCAAGTGGAATAAACATCACGCCAAAGACAAACTCACGCAATGTACGACCACGGCTAATACGCGCGATAAATAATCCTACAAAGGGTGCCCAAGCGACCCACCATGCCCAGAAAAATATCGTCCAACCTGACTTCCAATCAGCACCAGCCGTACCATCATAAGCATAGACATCAAAGGTTTTAAAAACAATAGTCTGAAAGTATTGACCAATATTTTGAGTAAAGGTATTGAGCAAATAAACCGTATTACCCAGTACCAATATGGCCAATAGTAGCAATATCGATGACAGCATATTAAATTCGGATAAACGGCGTACGCCTTTTTCAACGCCGGTCATGGCAGAAATAGCGGCAGCAATAACCACGCCTAAGATAATCAGGCTCTGCACCATTTTGCTAGATTCGATACCGAATACATGAGTCAAGCCTGCGTTGGCCTGCAATACCCCAATACCTAAACTGGTGGCAATACCCATTAAGGTGCAGACGACGCCAAAGGTATCAATACCATCACCAAGCCAGCCTTTGATTAAGCGCTCACCAAAGATAGGGGTCAGCGGTGAACGTAGGGCAAGTGGCATGTTTTTACGATAAGCAAAATACGCCAATGCCATACCAATCAAGGCATAAATGCCCCAACCATGAAGACCCCAGTGTAAAAAGGTCTGCGACAGTGCTTCACGCATCGCTTCTGCACTGGCAGGCTCTAAACCAGTATGCGGTGTCAAATAATGCATCAACGGCTCAGAGGCACCAAAGAAGAGTAAATCAATCCCGATACCCGCGGAGAACAGCATCGCCGCCCATGCTAAAAACGGGAACTGGGCTTTTTCGTGGTCTTGCCCAAGCTTGATATCACCGTATTTAGAAAAACCAACAAACAAAGCAAAAATACTATAAGCGGCAACCACCAGCATATAATACCAGCCAAAACTCTCTGATACCCATGCCATGCTTGAGCTTAATAATGTCTCACTATAATCTGGAAACACAATCGTCCAGATGATCAATAATATAGAAATAATAGCTGAACCTAAAAAAACCGCCTTATTTAGAGTCAGGGGTTTCGTCGCATCTTCTGATGGCGAGCTGTACATAAAAGACCTCAATAGGTAAATTAAACAGGGTCTGATATTGCTTTGTCCGTCATAGTCTTATGACTGCATAGTTTCATGACTAATAGTCACATAAAATACGTATCACCGCATGACGCACAAAGCAGTACCAATAAATAAAATTTGCTAGATATAAACTGTTATTAAAATAGCAAAGCAAATGCTAAACAGAGGCCGCCTTAAAGGCTTTATTTGCTTAACATAAGCGCTGATAAAAAAGACCTTTACTGTGAAAGGCCTTCTTTTTTGAAATGGTCTTATATTATCTGTTGTTCAATAGCTTATGCCGTCGTTTAGACAGCCATTTAAACAACAGAGCTGTAATCACGCATTGGCTCGGCTCTGAGCGGTGCGCCATTGGCGACATAATAGTCAGCCGTTGAACGTGGCAGCTGTACGCCGCGCATCTTATCAACGATTTTTTCGGCGAGCATAATGGTGGTCGCGTTTAGATTACCACTGATGATATTTGGCATAATCGACGCATCGACGACGCGCAAGCCATCGATACCGTGTACCAGCCCTTCGCCATTGACCACCGAATCATTGCCTTCGCCCATTGCACAAGTACATGATGGATGATAAGCCGTCTCGCTATGGTTACGGACATATTCGTCCAACTGCGCATCGGTCACCAAATCATCGGTCGGCGCAATAGCACGTCCACGATAAGGGTCAAGCGCTGGCTGATGCATAATCTCACGGGTGATACGCATGGCAGCGCGGAACTCTTGCCAGTCTTGCTCATGCGACATATAGTTAAATAAGATACTTGGATGCGCGCTTGGATCTTTCGAGGTGAGCTTGACGCGACCACGACTTGGCGAACGCAATGAGCCCACATGCGCTTGGAAGCTATGCGATTTCACCGCGCTGCGACCATCGTAACGCACCGCTAACGGCAAGAAATGATACTGAATATTAGGATGGGTAAACTTCTCATCGGTACGGATAAAGCCGCCACCTTCAAACTGATTTGATTCCCCAAGTCCGGTGCCATTAAACAACCATTCCGCACCAATGGCAGGCTTATTCCACCATTTATTGGCAGGCGCAATCGAGACCGGTAGCTTACATTCATACTGCATATACAGCTCTAAATGGTCTTGTAGGTTATTACCGACGCCCGGTAAATCTAGAATTTCAGTCACGCCCACATCTTTAAGCCATTGACCAGGACCAATCCCTGAACGCTGCAATAACTGCGGCGAGGCAATCGCACCCGATGAAACAATCACTTCATGAGACGCATAGAATTTTTTGGTTTGACCTTGATGGGCGACTTTGACACCGACAGCGCGCTTACCATCAAAGAGAATCACATCAGTCAATGCGCCAGTTAAAATAGTGATATTGTTACGCGGTTTGGCACGGTCAAGATAACCACGCGCCGTTGATGCACGGCGACCATTTGGCGTCACAAAACGATCCATTGGCCCAAAGCCTTCTTGCTGATAACCATTTAGGTCATCCGTGCTCGGGTAGCCAGCTTGCACGCCCGCTTCAATCATGGCTTCAAACAGCGGATTGACCCCTGGCTTTGAAGTAGTCATTTCAACCGGACCACCGACACCATGATAATCATTCTCGCCAGCATCACAGTTTTCTAGCTTTTTAAAATAAGGCAGGCAGTCTGAATAAGTCCAATCTTTTAAGCCTTTTATTTTGGCCCAATCGTCAAAATCAAGCGCATTGCCACGGATATAGCACATCCCATTAATCAATGATGAGCCGCCAAGACCTTTACCGCGACTACAGTCCATGACGCGGTTATTCATATAAGGTTCGGGATCGGTTTTATAACCCCAGTTATAAGTGGTTCCTTGTAACGGCATCGCGAGCGCCGCTGGCATCTGCGTGCGAAAGTCTAAGCGATGGTCCGGACGACCCGCCTCTAACAGCAACACCTTAATGTTGGCATCTTCGGTCAAGCGGGTGGCCAGCACATTTCCTGCTGAGCCTGCGCCGACGATGATGTAGTCATATTCAGGTGTGGTTGATGTCATAAAACGCTCCATAATATTAAAAAAATCCATCATTTCATATCAGTAAGGCGGTGCCAAAAGGACAAATGAGTCTTCATACGCCAACCTTACTGTTTTAAAAATTTTCACCATACAACTGCTTAAAATACCGACTCAAACTTGCCCAGCTCTACTTGGATAGATTTGGTCTGCGTATAATGCTCAAGGGCTTCAATGCCATTTTCGCGGCCAATACCAGAATGCTTATAACCGCCCACTGGCATTTGCGCAGGTGATTCGCCCCACGTATTTAACCAGCAAATACCCGCTTCAATCTGACCGATTACTCGATGCGCTCGGGTCAAATCAGCGGTTACCACTCCTGCTGCCAAGCCATACTCGGTATCATTGGCGCGGCGAATGACTTCTTCTTCCGTCTCGTACGTCAATATCGACATCACGGGACCAAAGATTTCCTCACGTACGATGCTCATATCATCGCTGCAATCCGTAAACACAGTCGGTGCGACAAACGCGCCATTGGCAAGCTCGCCTGTTGTGACACGTTCGCCGCCAGTCAATAGACGCGCGCCGCCCGCTTTACCTTGCTCGATATAGCCAAGCACTCTGTCCATATGTGGGAAGCTGACCAATGGCCCCATGTTGATGCTCTCGTCCAGCGGATTGCCAAGCTTGATACGCTCGACGCGCGTTAAGATAGCTTCTTCAAACTTGGCTTGTAAGGCTTTCGGGATAAAGACGCGCGTGCCATTGGTACAAACCTGACCTGTACTATAGAAGTTCGCCATCATGGCAATATCAGCAGCGGTATCGATGTCTGCATCATCAAATATGATTAATGGCGACTTACCACCAAGCTCTAAGGTCACGTCTTTAAGCGACGATGATGCCGCGCTTGCCATGACTTTTTTACCCGTTGGTACGCCGCCGGTAAACGATACTTTGGCGATATCAGGATGCTGGGTTAGCGCTTCGCCAACTTTATAATCCCCTTGCACAACGTTAAAGACGCCGTCTGGTAAGCCCGCTTCTGTCAAGATTTCTGCCAGTTTTAGTGCCGTTAACGGTGTGACTTCTGAGGGTTTAAAAATCATCGCATTACCAGCGGCCAATGCTGGCGCTGCCTTCCACATCGCGATTTGAATCGGATAGTTCCACGCGCCGATACCTGCGACCACGCCGAGCGGCTCGCGGCGGGTATAAACAAAGCTGCTATCACGCAGTGGAATCTGACGACCTTCAAGCATTGGTGACAGACCGGCATAATACTCAACGACATCGGTACCGGTGACGATATCAACATATTTGGTTTCAGAAAGCGCTTTACCAGTGTCTTTGGTTTCAAGTAACGCCAGTACATCATTACGTTCGCGCAATATCGCAACCGCCTTTAATAAAATGCGACTGCGCTCAACCGCTGTCATCGCCGCCCACACTTTTTGACCTTGTTGCGCCGCTTTTACCGCTTCATTAATCTGCTCATCGGTCGTTTGCTGAATGGTGGCGAGCACCTCACCCGTCGCCGGATTAATATCTTCAAAAGTCGCTAATGATTCATCGACCGCCAAATAACGACCGTTGATATAAGCGGTTTGGATATGCTCTAAATCGATGATGTCTTTTAAGTTGTTTAAGTTGTTTAGGTTGCTTATGTTTGAATCTGTCATAGGTTCTCCTATCGACGACTGGTAAAGGCTTTCTAAGGACGCCAACACCAAATAATGTCGTCATGGGTTAAGTATTTAAAATAAATTTATATCGTTTATTTCTAAAATTTTTTCTTTAAGCATTTCTTTAATAAACGCTTAAAGCGCTGTGTTTAAAGTATTGTGTTTAAATCAAAACAAAGCGGCGTTTTATTCATGTTCAGGTTGGGTCATTTTTAGCAAACGCTCACGTAATGATTTTTTATCGGATATATTAATGCCGGAAAAGTCAGATAGCCAAATACCATCAGCGACCAGACGCACCATGCATAACGTTTCGGTATTGTCAGTTGGTTTATGCTTGTCTAATTGCGCATTTGACCACTCAGCCCACAGCTTGCGCAGCTCGCTGTCCGCCAGCATCAATACGTATAAGGTTGCCTGATTATCAAACTCTTCCTGCCCTTTTTCGCCTAAGCTAATCGTGGCATTGATATAGGCACGGGTAAACGAACCATAACGCACTGGGTCTTTGGCCATCGCCGTATCGACCTCTGTTTCAAACTTTTTCATCGCGTCATGGAATACTTCCAAAATCAACGCATTCTTGGTGGTGAAATGATGCATCACCCCACCTTTGGTCACCCCAACCGCATCGGCGACGGCTTGAAAAGTGACTTTAGACAACCCTTGCTCTAGCGTGATGCGTGCTGCCTGATCAAGCAGTGCACGACGAACGATTTCTGGCTGTTTTTTACGTTTATAAGCATTTTCTGTTTTCATTTTTATCTCGATGTTCATGCACCAAAGAGTTTGAGAATAAGTTTGTCGCCACTATTGCTACTATTGCCGCTATCTATACCACCAATAATTCTGACAATGCTAGTAATGGCAACTACCGCCGTATAACCAGTCTTTACTAAATATCTTACGCCTAGCACTTAAAAAATAATGACTCTGGCAAGCTCATCATAAGCTTTCAGCCATGATGCTAAGACGCAGATATGAGGTTTCTGCCTTAAAGAAGATAGGGATTATTTATTTATCCTAAACTTAGAAAGCAGTTTTATAAGGATAAAGTTATCTATCCCATAAAAGAAACCACACGGTCGGTATTTTATAGAAATAATACAGCAATGTGAAGGGCCAGTATGTATCTGGGTTTTATAGAACATTATTCTAGAGAAAGTTGTTCTAGAAAATTCTATTTTAGAAGAGGCTGATTTAGACCACATTGGCTTAGATAAAGCTGCATGGTATAAATAGTAGAGAAATGAATGTTGAAGTTTTAAGTCAAGTAGACTGATGGAGATTATTAAGTATCAATATGGTGGCACTTGATAACAGCAAGCAAGGAAAATTTAGAACAGTCGCACATAGCTATAACGTAGCGCTTTTATTTTGAACTGACTATGCTATCGACTCAGGTAAATTTTTAACGCCGATGCTTGCCGCATCGATAGCGCCCGCAAGATAACCGGGGAACTGCGCTGACCATTCGCTACCAATACCGCTCAGACTGTTTGCCCAGATGCCAGATAGCGCTTTAGAGATAGGGTCTGTGGCATGCTGACCATCACTATTAGCATCGGCAGCGGTTGCGGTAAAAGGCTCTTGCGCCCAGTCCTTAAGATATTCAGCCTGAGGTGATTCTGCTTGCGCCCCAAATAAACGTACCAGTTGCGCACGGCAATGCTGCTTTAATACGTCTGCAGAGACAGTTTGACGTGCGGCTGCAGGTACGCCTATAAAACCAAATAGTGCCCCATTACCATCTGCCACCGATGCATCATGAATCTCAACCATCGGTCCTTGTCCGCTGCGTGCTGAGCCTGACAATCCTTGTTGTTGCCAAAATGGACTGTCATATACAGCAAGGTACTTAGCGTGCGGTGCCATCCAAGTGGCCGTCCCTCGCCACTGAGTCGTAAGATTGGTCGGTAAAGCAGGCTCGAATATTATGCTTTCTTCTGCCAATCGAGGCGGTAGCGCAAGTAGTACGTGCTGCGCTTGCCACTGCTGTGTCTGACAAACAGCCACTTGCCCAGACTCATCTTCGCTAGTGATTTCAATATAGTGCCCAGTATTATGCAGCTGACGCACTTTTTGATTGGTCAAAATCCGCGTGGCATCTAAACGCTGATAGAGTGCGTCAATCAATGTCGCCATACCACCCTTAAGTCGCATAGACGGCGGCGCACTTTTATAGCCGTGCGTACGCATAGCAGGCTCATTAGGTAAGCGCTCAACCAACATATCGCCCTCTTCGAATTGCGCAAAACTCTCTAACTGCAACTCATCAATCAGACGCGCCAACTGCTGCTGATACTCTGGCCAAAACCATGATGGTCCCAAATCAAAGCCACTGGTGCTATCTGTTATTTGTGCAGTATTTGGGTCAGTTGCCCGCGCTGTCACAATACGACCACCCAAGGTTGGACGCGCTTCTAACAGCACATAATCAACGCCTTTTTTCTCCAATAAATAAGCTGCATACAAGCCACTTAAGCCGCCGCCAATAATCGCTACAGGTATAGTCTGCATATTATACTCCTTCCACGTCAGCACCGATGATATGAGACAGATGACCAGTTTTAAGATAAACCGTAGCGCCGTACTCGCCTGCCTTTATTGGTGGCAGCGCACCTACTGGCAAACGTATCCAACCACCGCGAGTATAAATTTGAGCGTCGTCTATTAGCTCGCCGTCTATCAATTCACCTTCTATCAATTCACCGTCTAGCACTAATATCTCAGCGCCGCCTTTGATAGCTTCAGTAAATAGCACCTCATTAGCATCTAAGCGTTGTAAGCTGACCTGCTCGCTGGCGTCTGAGAATAAATGACAGACATCACGATTGCCTTGTTTTTGCCAATTTGCCGCATCATTGGTATCGATGGCGACATAACGCGCCTCTGCTGCTGGCATTTGCCAAAGTTTGACAAAAATAACCGCGCCCTCTTTACTATACGGCTGATGACCAGAGTTTGGTGAATTGCGTAAGTACCAACCCGCTGGATAATCGATATTATCTGCCGAAAAAGTACCCGACAACACCAAAATCTCCTCGCCGCCCGGGTGCAAATGATGGGGGAAATAAGAGTCAGGGGCATAGCGCACGATACTGGTGGCACGGGCTTTTTCTGCGCCGACGCGGTCGAGCATCACGCGCTCGACGCCATTTTGCGGTGATGACACCCATTGATAGTGTTCGGGCGCTAATGAAGCACGGCAGGTAAAATCTGCATTGATAAGCATAAATATTTTCCAAAGATAAGGTTTGATGCCGTCAATTATCCGCTGATTTACATCGGCTGACAAACGAGATAATATTCATCTCTCTAAAAGAAAATGTTTGCCACTATGAAGAAAGCCGTGCATTTAAACGCCCTACGTGCCTTGGAAGCAAGCGCCCGTCATCAAAGTTTTTCTGCGGCGGCAGACGAGCTAAACGTGACTCCTGCTGCCGTCGGTCAACTGGTACGTAGCTTGGAGGATGCGGTAGGCTTACCGCTTTTTTATCGCAAACCTAGCGGCAAATCGCGCTTAATTCCCACCAAAACAGTCGAGCTGGCATTGCCTCATATTCGGGCAGGCTTAGACAGCTTGGCACAAGGATTGGCACAGTTACAAGAAGGCTCAAATAGCGGCGTACTCACGGTGACCGTCAGCCCTGCTTTTGCCGCTAAATGGCTGTTACCGCGTATCGATCGATTCCAAAGCTTGCAACCAGATATCGATGTACGCCTTGACACCAGTGCTAAATCAATCGACTTTGCCATCCAAGACGTCGATATCGGCGTGCGCTATGGTGCTGGAGTTTGGGCAGGATTAGTTAGCGAAAAGCTGATGGAAGAAGAGATTTATCCGGTTTGCTCGCCGCAATTGTTACAAGGAAAAAACGCGCTTGATTTGACCCAAGAGATGCTCATCCATGACCGTTCCATGGATGGTTTTATCGGTTTTCCTTCCTGGGATGATTGGCTTGCACAAGCACGTTTAACCAATGCTGCGCTTGCCAAGTTAGATACCTCGCGAGGTATGCAAATCAATAACTCAGCAGCGGTGCTCCAAGCGGTCATCAATGGTCATGGGGTTGCGTTGGCGCGTAGTGTGATGGCACGTGATGATGTCGCTGCCGGACGCTTGGTACGATTGTTTCCTGAAATTACCTTTAGCTCGCCATTGGCTTATTACGTCGTTTATCAAGCGGAATCTGCCCATATGGCAACGCTTAAAGCCTTTCGTGATTGGCTGTTTGCAGAAGTGTCGTCCACTCACGAGAGCAACTTTATTTAGGTATAGTCGGCTCAATATAAAAAGATATGGCCGATTCAATTTAAAGGAAAATACTGCCTAAACTGACTTAGCGATTTAGGCAAAGTTCAGTATTTCTAAAAGAATAGAGCGTGTCATTATTCCCTACCCAAATTCCCTACCCAATGATTCTCAGGCATTGACCCGCATGATACAAAGTCAGTCCCAGCTCAGTAAAGCCAGACTTAATGCTTCCAAAAGAGACTTTTGCCTCTTCTAAAGTCTTAAATGGTAAGGGAATGCTGTCTCTATTACCGGTCATTATATAGTCTGCAAAGCACTTACCCATTAGTGTGCCTGTGGTAATGCCGCGACCGTTATAAGCCGTTGCGGTCAGCAAACCCTCAGCGGGCTCCATGACTCGAAAAATATGATCTTGCGTAAAGCCAAAGCTACCCGTCCACTCATACTGCCACTTAAATGCTGGCAAATCGGGATAATAGCTTTTTTGCACCGCATTGGCCCATGATTGATAAAAGGATTTTGGTTTAAGCTGTGTACCACCTACCGTCCCCAATAATAGGCGATCATCGTCATCACGGCGAAAGCTAGACAAGGCCAAGCGTGTATCCCATGCCCCTGTTTTGTATGGCAAAATGCGATCTGCCGCCTCTCCGCTGAGCGGCTCAGATGCAATCTGATAATAATAAACCAGATAAAAGGTCTTTTTGATTTCTGTCCACTCGCCTTCGGTATAAGCGTTGGTCGCAATAATGACGCGCTCAGATTTCACGCGCGCTTTAGAAGTCCTTGCATACCAATAGCCATCCACCTTTTCTAAGGCTTCAACAGCGGAATGCTCATAAATAGTGACGCCAAGATCTTTTGCCACTTTGGCCAGTCCTCTGACATAAGCCAAGGGATTGATGGTACCCGCACGGTGATCGAGTAGTGCCTTATTGATATTTTTAGTACCACAATACTCATGGCATTTACTGCCGGTTAATACCTCAACATTCGCACCGCGGCGGCTAAGTTGCTCGTATCTAATATCGACATCGACTTCACCTTTAGCGTTATGTGCCATATGGATATTACCGGCTTGAGTGGCTTGGGCGTCGATATTATAACGTTTGATTAAGTCAAATACTAAGCTTGGTGCTTGTCCAAGGGCCTCAGTTAAACGCTCACCTGCCGCTTCACCTAGCGCAATATTCAAATCATCAGGGCGCGCCCAAGTACCTGCATTGACGAGCCCTACGCTTTTACCGGAGCCGCCACTGCCTATCGTATGGCTCTCAAGCAAGATAACTTTGACGCCTTTTTCTGCCAAATGAATCGCCGCCGATAACCCTGTATAACCGCCGCCTATGATACAAATAGTCGCTTCAGTATCGCTATTCATCTGGCTGTAGGTATCAATAATAGGTGCGGTCATATTCCACAAACATTGCTCTTGCAACATCTTATATTCCTTCTAAATTACACGTTGTCTACAGTGGAGAGCGTGCTTGTGTCGTTATTAACAGTAGGTTCTTCACGGGGAATAAATTTATCTAAGAATACCCATAGCAAGCCAAATAGCGGTGATAACCAGCAGGCAAAAGCAAATGGCGCATAAGTAAGCGTTGCAATACCTAGCGTTGCCGCGACGAAACTACCACCCATGTTCCAAGGAATCAGGGGAGATAACAGGGTGCCGGTATCCTCAATGGAGCGGGTAAGCGTCGTGCGCTTGTAGCCCATTTCTTGATATTTGTCTTTGAGCAGACGGCCTGGCAACACCAGTGTGGTATAGACGTCACCGATGAGCGTACCGACACCAAGCGTGCTGGCATACGTGGTAATTACCAAACCAAATCTTGATTTCACCATCTTATTGATTTTTGCCATGATGGCTTTAAGCGTACCGTAATGCTCAATTGAACCGACGAAAGCTAAAGCAAAAATGGTCAAGGTCACAACCCATGTCATCGACATGATGCCGCCTTTAGACAGCAGTTGGTCGACGACAGCAAAGCCCGTTTCACTGACGAAGCCATTTTGTAAGACAGTAAAAATGTCGTGCACACCCACGCCTTGCATAAAGAACGCGACTAAGCCTGCAACCACCACACCTGATAATACCGTTGGAATAGCAGGCATTTTCATCACCGCTGCAATGACAACGACCACAGCAGGTAATAAAGTAATGATGCTCAAGTTATAGTTGGCCGCTAGTGAGGCTTGAATGTCTCTGATTGAAGATAAATCGACATTTTCTGCGCCATAGCCCATCCCAATCCATGCATAGATAATCAATGCAGTCACCATGGCAGGTACAGTCGTTGGCAACATACCGCGGATGTGCTCCCAAAGGTCAATACCGGCAGCGGCTGGAGTTAAGTTGGTGGTGTCAGATAAAGGGGACATTTTGTCGCCGAAAAAAGCACCGGAAACAATGGCGCCGCCTGTTAGTGACGGCGGGATGCCCAAGCCTAGCCCAATACCCATCATGGCAAGACCGACCGTACCAACCGTGCCCCAAGAGGTACCGGTTGCAACAGAAATAATGGCGCAAATTAGACAGACAGAGACTAAGAATGATGAGGGAGAAAAAACGCTAAAACCGTAGTATAAAATCGTGGGAACCGTACCAGCGATAATCCAAGCACCGATGAGCATACCAACGCCCATCAAGATAATCATGGCCGGTAGACCAATTTTGACAACCTTTAAAAAGCGTTGTTCCATGCCATCCCAGTCACGGCCACGCAGCTTCATAAACAAGCCAGTGATTAAAATACCGCAAGCTAAGGGAATGTGAGGGGTAAAATCTTTGAATACGAAAAACTGAACCATTAGAATAATGGCAGTCAACACCAGAGGTGCAATATCTAATAAAAAACTAGAAGACGGACCGTAGCCATCCTTAGCTTCGTCATAAGGTTTATCATCCATCATAAGATACCTACCTTCCTTAGTAGTGGATACTGCTGTCATAGATATAACAGTAGTGGAAACAACCAATCCATGGCTGCTGATAATGCTGAAAAAAGTGCGAAAAAGGTTACGGCAAAGGGAGTAAAAAGCCTGTCTTTGAAATCATGAATCGTTATTCATCACTTCCGCAGGCTTTCATACTAAAACAATAAATACTTAATAATTGGCGACCAAAATAGCTAATAACTGGCTTGCTAAATAGGCGCTGAGCCTACTTAACAAGCATCACGTCACGTCACGTCACGTCACATTGTTATTAGCCAAAGTTGATGCCTTGTGCCAGTGGCAGCTCAGTTGAGTAGTTGACCGTATTGGTCTGACGACGCATATAAGCTTTCCATGCGTCTGAACCTGATTCACGACCACCGCCGGTTTCTTTTTCGCCGCCGAATGCACCACCAATCTCAGCGCCACTGGTGCCGATGTTGACGTTAGCGATACCGCAATCACTACCGCGGTCGCTGAGGAAAGTTTCAGCTTCACGTAAGTCATTGGTAAAGATACAAGATGACAGCCCTTGTGGCACATCGTTTTGCATCGCTAGCGCATCGTCAAATTCTTTATAAGGCATGACGTATAAAATAGGCGCAAACGTCTCACTACGTGCCACGTCATTTTGCTCATCAAGCTCAACAATCGCAGGGGTCACATAATAAGCATCGGGGAATTTATCCATTAGTACACGTTCGCCGCCCGTGACTTTACCGCCAGTATTGCGAGCCTTTTCTAACGCCGCTTGCATGTTATTAAAGCTGTCTTCATCAATCAGTGGACCGACCAAATTGCCTTCAAGCGGATGGCCTATGCTCACCGTCTCGTATGCAGACTTAACGCGCGGTAAGATATCGTCTTTGACCGACTCATGAACGAACAGACGGCGTAAGGTGGTGCAGCGCTGACCTGCCGTTCCTACTGCTGAGAATAGAATGCCACGTAGTGCCAAATCTAAATCAGCAGTGGGTGCCAAAATCATGGCGTTATTACCGCCAAGCTCTAGCAAGCATTTACCAAAACGCTCAGCGACTTTTGGCCCCACTTCTCGGCCCATACGCGTACTGCCGGTGGCACTGACTAAAGCGATGTCTTTGTTTTCAACCAGCGCATTACCGATATCGGTTTTACCCAATATGATTTGCGATAAATGTGCTGGTGCTTCACCAAATTTTGCCAAGGCCTTTTCAAATAACGCTTGGCAAGCTAAGGCGACAAGTGGGGTTTTTTCTGAAGGTTTCCAGATGACAGGGTTGCCACAAACGATGGCCAATGCCGTGTTCCAAGACCAAACGGCAACGGGGAAGTTAAAGGCAGAGATGACGCCGATGACACCAAGTGGATGCCATGTCTCACGCATGTGGTGACCTGGGCGTTCTGAGGCGATGGTTAGACCATAAAGCTGACGCGATACGCCCACGGCAAAGTCACAAATATCAATCATTTCTTGTACTTCGCCAAGGCCTTCTTCTTTGATTTTTCCGGCCTCTAACGATACTAAGATACCTAAATCTTCTTTGTGCTCACGCAGGACTTCACCCAACAGACGAATCAGCTCACCACGTTTAGGGGCAGGAACGACACGCCATTCTTGAAAGGCTTGTTTGGCATTTTGGATTTTAGTATCGACGTCGGCGACTGTATCTAACGTGACTTTACCGATGACTGAGCCATCAATTGGGGTGGTGACTTCAAAGTCGCCATTTTGATAGTGTGCTTCTTCTACGCCCATTGCAGACATATATTGCTTAATCATAATCAATCCCTTGCATATTGGTATAATGGTTTACTACGTCCTTGACTGACTTATAAAATTACCCTGCTACCTACTAAGTTGCAAAATAATAAATTTCTTGCAGTCATTCCTTTTTGGAATGACGTGCTAATAAGTCGGCTATAAGCTAGACATTTCCAGCCTAAATTTTACTAAATACTGACGGTGGACAGGCACTGCTCAAGGCTTTGCGCCTGCATCGCTTCATACAATGCCATCTCATCGTAAATGACTGCCCCCAAATCACGTTCAAACTCTTGTTGGCTTGAGTAACCGTCATATTGGCTTGGCTGCGCCTCTTGCAGATTTGATTGGAAGATACCGGCGGCACTGACAGGCAAAAAGTCCTCATAAACGATGGGTTCAATGCGAAGCACCTCATCATTAATCAGAGCGCTCAGCTTAGCATTAGGCAGTTTATTCAAATCATCAGTGCTTAAGCTTCCGGCCAACAACGCTTGACCGTCTTCAGAATCAAGAGTGCTGTCCGTCAACTGGTAATAAAAATACGCCAGCCCCTCATCGTGTAGAGTTTGATAATTATCAGGAAAAGCGGTAAATACCTTGGTTAAAATTTGATTATACTGAGCCGCATTGTCCTCATTTGGGGTAGCACCAAGCTGGCGGCGAGCTTCGGCCAATAATTCATCATAAAGCGCGCGGCCCTTTTGCGTTAATGCCACACCGCGTTGCTCAATCTCTCCAAAGCGCGCGGTATGATGCCCTTGCTCGTACTCTTCATGGCTAGCGTCTGAGTGATTAGCAACTTTAAAGCCAACCGCTTCTTGTAGCGCCTTAAAACTGGTTTGCCTTAATAAGATAGGACACGCTCTACGCGGTGGCCCTTCGATAATGGCTTTTGAGGGTATGCCTCTTGCTTGCATGCCTTGTTGTACGGCATCAATATCCAAGGTTCGAGGCGTTAAATGATTGATATGTGGACCCTTAAAGCCAACCACATCAGCGACCAGCGGATGCTGATTTAATAGACGCTGATAGAGCGCTTTTGCCACCGGCGTTTTATCATGCCAACGAAATGTCTCTAGCGCTTCTTGGACAAATTGCTCTGCTTGCTCAGTAGTCAAGCCACCTTGCACCTCAAAAAGCTCAATAAGCTCAATGACGCCAGTAGTGAATATCTGACGCTGCGCCAGTGTGGCCGTGGCTTCTTGTCTTAAGGTTTCATCGGCAATCAGATCTAAACGCAATAACGAGGTAAAAACGCGAAAGGGGCTTTTATGCAAAGAATGCGAGTCAAGTGCGCGAAAAGCTGTTGAATGCACGGGCACGCCAGCAGGCGCTAAATCGTAGTAGCCGACAGGGTGCATACCCATTACGGCAAAGAGACGGCGCATCATGCTCAGCTCTACTGCGGTACCCAGTCGAATCGCCCCGTGGCGCTCCATACTTAGACGTTCAATCTCACCCGTATGTAGCAGTTGTGATTTAATATCGGGATGTGAGGTTAATACTTCGGTATTGACATCACTGACCAAATCAACCAAGTCGCCGTATAGCGGCACCTCGTTCTGATACATAGCTGACATGGCCATAGAAAAATGATGGCGGATATCATCGCTGCAGATAAAATCCTTATCTGGACTGACACTACTATTTTTCACAAATAAACATCCTTGTAATAGAGTTAATAAATTTTTAGCTTAATAATAAGTATTTGATTTCGAGCATTTGGTTATGACGATGCACTATCAATCCTAAGCACGCCTAAACATTCCTAAACATTCCTAAGCACTCCTAAGCACTCCTAAGCACTCCTAAGCACTCCTAAACATTAAGCGCCAGGCAATCCATCAGGAAGCGCGATGAGCACCTCTTTTAGAATATCCAACCCTTCTTTTAGGGTGTCAGGCTCTATGGTGAGTGGCGGTAATAAGCGAATGATATGGCGATGTTGCCCACTTGGCATCAGCAATAGACCACGCTCGCGGGCTTTGGTTAATACTTGCGCCATCACACTTGGATGGACATCATGCTCAGGATGGCGCAGCTCGATACCGCGCATCGCACCGATACCGGTAAGACCAAATAACCAAGGCGAGATACCTTCTTGTTGCCATTGGCTGATGGTCGTCTCAATCGTCTGGGCATAATGCTTGGCTGACTGCCAAACGTCATCGGCTTGCATGATATCGAGCGTAGCATTGGCAGCAGCGCAGGCGACTGGATTGCCGGAATAGGTACCACCCAAGCTGCCTTTGGGTAGACCGTTGACCACACTAGCCTTTCCTATGACTGCGCCTAATGGCAAGCCGCCTGCGATACTTTTGCCAAGTAAAATAAGGTCAGGCTCAATCCCTAAATGGGTAAAAGCAAACGGCGTACCCGTACGACCATAGCCGGATTGAATTTCGTCCATGATGAGTAACATGCCGTGCTCATCACAAAACTTACGTAGATATTGCGCAAAGGTGGGCGATAACAACTGAAAGCCGCCTTCCCCTTGTACAGGTTCGACGATGATGGCACCGATATTGTCGATATCGGTTTCTACCATAAATAAACGCTGGAGCGCATCAATCGCTTGCTCGTCGCTGATATTGTTATCGGGACTGGGGAAAGGAATGTGATAAACGCCGCTGGCTAATGCACCAAGCCCGCGCTTATAAGGCGCGACCTTACCATTGAGATTGACGGCAGCCAGTGTGCGCCCATGAAAGCCACCATCAAATGCAATAACGCCTGTGCGACCCGTTTTCATGCGTGCTATCTTTATAGCGTTTTCGGTTGCTTCTGCGCCGCAGTTGGTGAGCATTCCCGCCAGCTCGCCGCTAATAGGCACAAGCTCACATAATCGCGGCATAAAGCTTTCATACGGCTGATGCGCTGCCGCATTGTAGGCATAGTGAATCAACGACTGGGCTTGCTGGATGATGGCGTCAACGATGTGAGGGTGGCAATGACCAAAGTTTAAAACACCAATACCACCGACAAAATCTATATAGCTGCGGTCATTGTTGTCCCAAACTCTGGCATTTTTTCCTTTGACGAGCGTGAGCGGATGCACCATCGTAAAGGCATCGGTCACGTTATAAAGCTTGTCCATGATGAATCTCTATCTCTTCCTTGAGTTAGACTCATTTCAACAAAACATCATTCCGGCAGCAAACGAATAATAGTTGTGGTGGCATTCCTTTTTGTCATTACCAGTAAATTAGCTCCCTAAACGAATCCTTTAAAAACAAAAAAACTGCGTATCAAGGCAGTTTTTTTGTTTAGCTTGTTAAATTCTCACAGCAAACAACTTTGTAGGATAAAAATAACAAGACCAGTGCTATAAAGAAATACTTTAAGTTATAAAGAAACATAAGAAAGCGACATTATAAAACCAACCCTAACGCCTTTTCACGCTCATCTGAGATTGCTAAATAAGCCGTAATCCATTCTAAAACCGCTTTGACCTTATGCGATTGCCCTGAAGAGACAGGATAAGTCACATAATAGCTGCCGCGACCCTTTGCCGCATAATCCCACGCCATCACTAAAGCGCCTGATTGTAGCTCAGGCTCAACCAAGCGTAACGGCACCAAGGCTATACCATAGCCCAGTAAGGCGGCAGAAATGCAAGCATGGAAAGTCTCAAAACGTGGACCCACAAAGGTGCCATCGACGCTGATATCTTGTTGCTTAAAATACTCATACCACGCACTTAAGCGCGAGCTTATTTGTAATAACACATAGTCATTTAAACACTCGGCACTTAGTGTTTTATCTCGCAAATACTGCGGCTGACAGACTGCAACGCAGTATTCATCGAACAGTTTTATAGACTCCATATTGCTCCACATGCCATCACCATATAAAAAAGCAATATCGACATTTTGGTCTTCAGAAAAAAACGGCCCCGCCAGCTCTTTAATATCCAAGTTAATAAGGGGATATTCTTGACTAAAGCCACTGAGTGCTGGAATCAACCAACGGGCACAAAATGTCGGATGCGAGACGATTTTTAGCAGCTCGGTATTACTGCTATGCGACATCAAATTGGTGGTCGCCACCTCGATATGTTTTAAAATCTCTAACACTTCAAGATAATATGACTTGCCAGCAGGAGTCAGTGAAATCCGGTGCGGCGTCCGATAAAACAAAGACAGGTTTAGCATCTCCTCTAACTGCGCCACTTGCTTACTGATGGCGCTTTGGGTCATGTGCATCTCTTGCGCGGCATTGGTAAAACTCAAATGACGAGCAGCGGTCTCAAAACATTGCAGCGCCGTCGTCGATGGATATCGTCTAAAGGCTAATGGTTTATTGGTGTCGGTTTTCATAGATTGCTTTTCTTTTATTCCATCTTAGTAAAATATCAATGATTATTTAAAATCACGTTATCAGGCATTCCTATGCCTATGCCTATGCCTATGGCCTCATCATACCTATATTCAAGCGTAAATAGCGATACCTCACTATAAACACTATGTAACTGACACTGATGCCATCATCGGATTTACTTAACCATTCAACCAATTATTCGGTCGCCAATTTTAAAGACTCTCCTACAAAAAACACGGTCGATTGCTGATAAAATAGTAGGGTCTGATGATAGGCTCTGACATACCGCAACTGATTTGCTATCTTGCCCTCCTCTTTTTCATCATTACGACCTATGCCGCTGTTATTCTTAAACTCATGAATTATTTTTCAGCTAATTTGCACTATTAGCGCCTTCTTTATTTGTATTGGATCATATGAAACATAACCTTGAGGTGAGCGCAAATGCTCGCCGAACTCAGTATTTCCAAGTATTCTTAATGGGCGTCAGCGCCTTTATTATGAATACTACCGAATTTGTTCCCGTTGCCCTATTAAGTGACATTGCCCAAGATTTTTCCATCACTACGGCTGAGACCGGCTGGATGTTGACGCTCTATGCGTGGATTGTCGCGGCTATGTCATTGCCATTGATGCTACTTACCAGCCGATTTGAGCGTAAAAGCTTACTTTTGGGCTTGTTTGTGGTTTTTATTGCCAGCCACGTATTGTCCGTATTCGCATGGAGTTTTGATGTATTGCTGATTAGTCGTGTTGGTATTGCACTTTCACACGCGATATTTTGGTCAATCACCGCAGCGATTGCGATACGCGTAGCACCAGAAGGCAAAAAAGCACTGGCACTTAGTGTACTTGCAACTGGTACTTCATTGGCGATGGTGCTTGGCGTGCCATTAGGGCGCTTGGTCGGTCAATGGTTTGGCTGGCGGGCAACCTTTGGCGGTATTGGCGTGATTGCTTTTATCGTCTTTATCTTGCAAGCAAGACTATTACCAACGCTACCAAGTATGTTTGAAGGCTCGTTTAGAAAAATTCCAGAATTGCTCAAAAATCCCTTATTGGTCTGTTTGTATCTGCTTATTTTACTGGTCTTTACCGCTCACTATACCGCTTATTCTTATATCGAACCCTTTATGCGGCAGGTTGGCGCTATCAGTGAAAACGCCGCGACGCTTGTCTTGCTATTATTTGGGGTGGCAGGGATTGCCGGCAGTGTGATATTCAGTCGCTGGGGTGATCGTTTTAATACCAGATTGATGCTGATATCGATCATATTAATGCTGATATCTATGCTGGTGCTCTTATTTGCCGTGACTTCTATCTGGGCGCTGAGTTTCATTGCGTTACTGTGGGGCGCGGCGCTGATGCTGCTGATTATCTCCATGCAAGCCAAAGTCATCATGGTTGATGTCACGGCGCAAGATATGCTGATGTCGATGTTCTCAGGGATTATTAACTTAGGAATTGGCGCCGGTGCGCTGTTTGGTGGTTATGCAGTAACGCATATTTCAATATCAAGCGTCGGCTATGTTGGCGCGGCTATCGCCAGTGTGTCACTGCTACTGATGTTATTTATGATAAAGCGCTTTCCTGAATTAAGTAGAAGACTTGGTTAGCTAAAAATTTGATAGTAAATAAGCCTATACACAATGCCAGCTATTTAAATGGGCTGGCATTTTGCTGTTTGGCTTATTAAAAAACCGAGTAAGCCGTTTATTTAAAAATCCACCTTACCGCGTAACGCTTTGGTCTTACCGCGCTGGATTTTTTGATCGACGCGTTTACGTTTGGCATTTCTGCTAGGTTTGGTCGCTTTACGGGTTTTATTGACATGAGTGGCTTGAATAATAAAGCTTTGCAGCCGCTCAAGCGCATCAATTCGATTACGTTCTTGGGTACGAAACTGCTGCGCTTTAATAATAAGCACACCTTCTTTAGTAATTCGGCTGTCTTTGCTGTCCAATAAACGCTGTTTAATGACATCGCTTAAGCTTGAAGCATGAATATCAAAACGCAAATGAATCGCAGACGACACTTTATTGACGTTTTGCCCGCCTGCCCCTTGCGCACGTATGGCGCTAATCTCTACTTCGCTGTCATTCAGGCTAATGGTATTGCTGATAAAAATCATAAAATGCTTTTATAAATGATTGATAGATAAGGTTAATGATAAAGCATTCTCAATTAACGCGCCACTTGCCCGCTTAATAGCGGCCAAAACGCCGTATTTCTTAACCTCTATAATCTGCAATTTATCGGGTAAACCTTATAAATGTTATCGTTTGACGTTGCTGTGTCTATCCTCTGTCTATAAAGCGTAAGCCTGCGCAGGGTTTTGATTTTAGGGTGGTAGGATGACTTTAAGCAGATACGATATTAAAAGAACACAGTATTAAACAGATAGGGTATTGTTGAATCAAAGCGTTAACAAGCCGATTTTAGTCAAAGGAATAAGCGTTGTATGACAACCAATAATAAGAAATCTAATCATAAAAAATCTAACATTTCTCTCAAAACTCACAACCTTACCGCTGCACAAAGCATTCAAGTCAGGGGCGCGCGGGTGCACAATCTCAAAAATGTCGATGTGGATTTACCGCGTAATGCGTTGGTCGTTTTTACCGGTATATCAGGCTCAGGCAAATCGTCACTGGCATTTGGCACTCTGTTTGCTGAGTCGCAACGCCGCTACCTTGATTCGGTATCGCCTTATGCACGGCGCTTGATTGACCAAGTTGGCGAGCCTGATGTCGATTCGATAGAAGGCTTACCGCCCGCCGTCGCCCTGCAACAGCAGCGCGGTACGCCGTCGGTACGTTCATCGGTTGGTAGCGTGACGACGATTTCAAATGGTTTGCGCATGCTGTACTCGCGAGCGGGTGAATACCCTGTTGGGCAAGACATGTTGTATGCCGATGCCTTTTCGCCAAATACGCCAGAAGGTGCTTGCCCTACTTGCTCAGGTCTTGGTCGCGTGTTTGAGGTCACAGAAGACTTGCTCGTGCCTGACAAGACGAAAACCATTCGAGAACGCGCCATTGCTGCTTGGCCACCAGCATGGCAAGGGCAGAATCTGAGCCGGATATTGACCACACTGGGCTACGATATCGACAAACCTTGGAACACCTTACCCAAGGAAACCCGCGATTGGATTTTATTTACCGATGAAACCCCAGAAGTGCCAGTTTACCCAGAATACAATCTCGAGCAAGTACGCGAAGCAATCAAAAAAGGTGAAAAACCCAATTATAAAGGCACTTTTACCAGTGCAAAAAATTTCGTCTTACATTCTTTTGCCACCACTCAAAGTCCACGTACCAAAAAACGTGTGGCGCAGTTTATGCAAATTTCAGAATGCCCAAGCTGCCATGGCAAAAAGTTAAAACAAGAATCGCTGTCGGTTAAATTTGCAGGGCTTGATATTGGCGAGTTGTCACAATTAACCTTGACGGAACTGGCGCTAAAACTTCAAGACGCTGCCAATAAAAAACTCAGCGATGATATGCCCGATCGTGAAAAAGCCATTGTTGCCAAGCGTATTACCAGCGATATTTTATCGCGTGTGCAAGCGTTAACCAGACTTGGGCTAGGTTACTTATCACTTGAACGCACCACGCCTACCTTATCGCCCGGTGAGCTACAGCGCCTAAGACTTGGCACCCAAATTCGCTCTAAACTATTTGGCGTGGTTTATGTGCTCGATGAACCGTCCGCTGGCCTGCATCCTGCCGATACTCAGGCGCTATTAGGTGCGTTAGATGAACTGGTAGCCGCGGGTAATTCATTATTCATTGTCGAGCATGATGTCAGCGTCATTCGCCACGCCGATTGGATCGTCGATGTCGGACCAAAAGCGGGCAGTCATGGCGGTGAAATCATCTATAGCGGCCCTGTCGCAGGCTTGCAAGATATCTGTAATTCTTATACTGGACAATATCTTTTTAATGGGGATTCCAAAAATAAAAAATCAAAAGCCCAGCAATTAACAAGCCAGCAGCCAAGACAACCTAATCATTGGCTAAAACTTGCCAATATCGAGCGTAATAATCTACAAGGGTTAGATGCGGTATTTCCTTTAGGGGTATTAACAACAGTGACGGGTGTTTCAGGTTCGGGGAAATCGAGTTTGGTCAGTCAAGCGTTGGTTGAACTGGTCTACAATGCGCTAGGGCAAAAAACCGTGATTGAAGCACCCACCGATGAAGCGGCTTTACTGGAGCAAGAACAAGAAATGCCAATAGGCGGTGAGATAGTCAGTGGTATGGAGCACATCAAGCGCTTAGTCACCGTTGACCAAAAAGCCATCGGGCGCACACCGCGCTCAAATCTGGCCACTTATACTGGACTGTTTGACCATGTGCGCAAATTATTTGCTGCCACCAAAGAAGCAAAAGCAAGGCACTATGATGCCGGACGTTTCTCATTTAACGTAAAAAAAGGCCGTTGCCCAAATTGCGAAGGCGTCGGTTTTGTTAGTGTTGAGCTGCTATTTCTGCCGAGTGTTTACTCGCCTTGCCAAGTGTGCCATGGTCAGCGCTACAATGACGAAACCTTAGAAATTACTTATCAAGGTAAAAACATCGCTGAAGTACTTGATTTGACAGTCGAAGCGGCTTCTGAGTTTTTCATTGATGATGCCCCAATAATGCGCGCCTTAGATGCCTTGCTAAAAGTTGGGCTTGGCTACCTAAGACTTGGGCAACCAGCCACCGAGTTGTCTGGTGGCGAAGCACAGCGTATCAAGCTTGCTACCGAACTGCAGCGTACCCAGCGCGGCGATACGCTGTATGTGCTCGATGAACCAACGACTGGCTTACACCCTTCTGATGTCGCGATGCTGATGGCACAGTTAAATGGGCTGGTCGCAACTGGTAATACGGTGATTATGGTTGAGCACGATATGCAAGTCGCTAGCAACAGCGATTGGATTATCGATATGGGCCCGGGTGCTGGCGATGAAGGTGGTCTTATTGTCGCCGCGGGCACGCCTAAAGAGGTGGCTAAGTCAAAAGAGAGTCGCACTGCGCCTTTTTTATTGACTTAGTATTGATATAGAATATAAAAACAACTTAATAAAAACATCGGTATAAAAAAACCGCATCACTATTAAAGTCATGCGGTTTTCTATTTTTAAACATCGGTTTTTTAAAAATACATTGCTAACTAAGCAAGCATACCGCCATCGACGACCACGGTCGCACCCGTGGTATAACTTGAGGCGTCAGACACTAGGTACAATACCGTGCCCGCCATCTCGTCAGGGTTAGCCACACGCCCTAACGGAATGGCATGTAACGCCATTTTTAAGACTTTATCATTGGTAGTCAATGCTGAGGCAAATTTGGTATCGGTCAGACCCGGTAATAACGCATTAACGCGAATATTTAGTGGGCCACATTCTTTAGCAAAGGCTTTAGTCATACTGATGACAGCCGCTTTAGTGATTGAATAGATGCCTTGCTTGTCACCCGCGACCAAGCCGTTGACCGAGGCGGTGTTTAAAATCACCCCGCCGCCCTGCTCGCGCATCATTTTGCCGGCAGCCGTCGACATAAAGAAATAACCGCGAATGTTGACTTCAACGGTCTTATCAAAAGCCGCTAAATCCGTATCTAAGATATGCCCGTAGTAAGGGTTTGCCGCGGCGTTATTGACCAAGATATCAATTTGCCCAAACTCATTTTTGATGTGCTCAAAAATCGCCTCAATCTGATCCATATCGCCCACATGACAAGCAAAGGCACTGGCTTTATGACCATCAGCGATGATGCTATCAGCGACCGCTTGGCAAGCATCAATCTTACGGCTAGAGACAATCACATGCGCGCCTCTTGACGCCAATAAGCGGGCGATAGATTCGCCAATACCGCGGCTCGCACCGGTAACTAAAGCAATCTTACCCGTTAAATCAAATAAATCTTTCATCATTATTCCTTATATTTTTGAATATATTATTTATACATTTTTACCAGCTCTGAGAGAGCTTAGCTTAGAAATTTAAATTAGAAACTTCATATCAATCGTTTTAATAAAATATATTAAGTTAACTAAGCCAACATCCCACCATCAAGGGTAAAGGCATGACCATTCATAAAGCTGCTTTCATCACTCGCTAGCCACGCAATCGCGCCAGATACTTCATCAACTTCACCCAAACGCCGCATTGGGCTGGCTTTGATGGTGGCTTGCTGGGCGCGCTCGTCCATTTTTGCCATGGTATTACGCACCATTGGCGTATCGATAAAGCTTGGACATACCGCATTAAAGCGGATATTGACACGGGCATATTCATGGGCAGCAGACTTGGTCAGCCCCATCACTCCATGCTTGGCAGCGCTATAAGCCGTCAGCAGTGGTGCTGAACGCAAACCAGCAATGGAGGCCACATTAATCACATGACCGCCGCCATTGGGCGCCATACAAGTAACAGCAGCGCGCATACAATGCCAGACGCCTTTTAGATTAACTGCGATATTACGATCAAAATCATCGTCACTTAGCTCATGCATCGGTGCCGGTTTATGGTCGATACCGGCATTATTTATCACCACATCAAGACCGCCAAGCGTTTGCATAGCAAAAGCAAATAGCGCCCGCACTTCATCGCCGTTAGTCACATCGACCTTTTTAAAAACAATGCTATTACCAGCATCTTGCCCTTGCTGAGCAACAGCAGCGCCCATCTCTTCCGCCAAATCACCAATGACAACTTTCGCACCACGACTGGCGAGCAGTAGCGCACTTGCAGCGCCAATCCCAGATGCACCGCCGGTGATTAAAATGCGTTTACCAGTGACGTCTGATGCAATTCCATTTGTATTCAGTGTCATGATTTATCCCTCTACCTTAAGTACCAGTTTACCGAAATTTTCACCTTTAAATAGCATCATCAAGGTATCAGGGAAAGTCTCAATACCCTCAACGATATGGTCTTTCACTTTAATATCGCCCGCTTGAATCCAGCCAGCAATGTCTTTCATCGCCGTCGGATATTCTTTGATATTATCAAAGACGACGATGCCTTCCATGCGTGCACGATTGACCAATAATGACAAATAATTTGATGGCCCTTTGACTTCTGTGGTGTTGTTATATTGGCTAATCGCACCGCAAATGACGATACGCGCGCGCAGATTAATTTGCGTGAGGACGTCATTTAAGATATCGCCGCCTACGTTGTCAAAGAAGACATCGACGCCATCTGGACACGCTTGTTTTAAGCCCTTTTTGACATTCTCATTTTTATAATCTACCGCAGCATCAAAGCCCAGCTCATCGACTAAGAATTTGCATTTCTCGGGACCACCTGCGATACCGACGACGCGGCAGCCTTTGATTTTAGCAATTTGTCCAACCAAGCTACCAACCGCACCAGCGGCACCAGACACGACGACGGTCTCGCCCGCTTTTGGCGCGCCTGTTTTTAGCAGACCAAAATAACCGGTCATACCCGGCATACCGAGCACGCCTAAGTAATAAGACAATGGCGCAAGCTTTGGATCGACTTTATGTAGCCCTGTGCCATCGCTGACCGCATACGATTGCACGCCGTTATGACCTACAACATAATCACCGACCGCAAACTTTTCATGTTTACTTTCAATCACTTCACCCACGGTACCAGCACGCATTACCTCGCCAATCTGTACGGGCGGTATATAAGATTTGGCATCGTTTAACCAACCACGCATCGCTGGATCCATCGAGATATATTCAATTTTTATCAGTAACTGACCGTCTGTGATAGTCGGTAGTTCTGATTCAGTATAATCCCAAGTCTCCGCACTCGGTGCGCCAATAGGTCTTTCTTTTAAACGCCACTGCTTATTGATTGTTGTCATTATTTATTCCTTTAAAGTTGTATTTATTATTAATATCAAACATGGTTCAAAATCCCTTAAAACCACTCTGCTTGCATATCGGTACATACCGCATTGTCGTTATTTAATAGCTCGATATCGCGATTGATTAACGGCAACTCCCAATCGATAAAGTATTTTGCCGCTTGGATTTTGCCATGATAGAAATTCTGCTTTTCGATATCTGTTGTCTCGCTTAGCAATTGCTCAGCTTTACTGGCTTGGCGAATCCAAATCCAGCTGACCACGATAGAGGCAAAAATATTCATTAGTGCTTGTGCGTTACCCGTTAATGTAAGTGCTTTTTCCGTTTGCAGGATTTTGCTTAGATGCACCAAGACTTCATGCAAATGACCCATATAAGGCATCAATTTACCGGCAAGTTTTGCGGTTTCTGGCGTAGTAATACTCTCTAAGTCTTGGGTAATTTCACGTTTTAGAATTTGAATACCAAGACCCTTGTTTTGCCATAACTTACGAAATGACAAATCTAACGCTTGCACACCATTTGTGCCTTCATGAATCGGATTAAGACGATTGTCACGCCAAAACTGCTCGGCTTGATATTCACGTGTATAGCCTGCGCCGCCCAATACTTGAATACCCAAATCATTGGCTTTTGGACCGTATTCAGACGGCCATGCTTTTAACACTGGTGTCAGCAAATCCAATAACTCTGATAGCTCAGCTTTTAGTGTTGCATCTTCACAGGTATTGATACGGTCAATCAGGTTTGAGCCATATAAACAGAGTGATATGCCGCCCTCGCTGTAGGCTTTTTGCGCAAGTAGCATACGTTTGACATCACCATGATTAATAATCGCCGTTGCTGCATCTTCAGGTTTATTATTCGGTGCAATTCTGCCCTGCGTTCTGTCTTTGGCATAATCGAGGGAGTATTGATAACCACGATAGCCAATCATCGCTGCGCCAAAGCCAACCGCTATGCGCGCTTCATTCATCATCTTAAACATGTAGCGCAAGCCGAAATGCTCTTCGCCGATAAGGTAGCCATAGCACTCGCCTACATCACCGAAACTTAACGCCGTAGAAGTCGCGCCTCGATAGCCAAGCTTATGAATAAGACCCGTTAAATGGACGTCATTGCGCTCGCCAACCGATAAATCATCATTTAGACGGTATTTTGGTACGGCAAATAAAGAAATGCCTTTGACACCACCAGGACCGCCCGGCACTTTGGCTAAGACCAAATGCACAATATTATCAGACAATTCGTGATCGCCCGCTGAGATATAAATTTTGCTGCCTTTGACGCGATAGCTGCCGTCGTCTTGTTTGACGGCGGTAGTTTTGATATCGGCAAGCGATGAGCCAGCATGCGGTTCCGTTAATGCCATGGTGCCCGTAAACCCACCCGTTAGCATGCGCGGCATAAAGGCATTTTTAATCTCATCACTGGCGAAATGTGAGATAACATTAATCGCCGCCGTGGTCAAAAATGGATAAGCCGTCGTTGATGGGTTAGCCGCCATAAAATAGCCTGCCACTGCGGTCATAACCGTTTCGGGTAATTGCATGCCACCATCGTCAAAACTATAACGACCAGCGATGAAGCCCGACTCACGAAACGCATCAAAGGCGACTTTGACATCGTCTATCATGCTGACTTTTTTGCCGTCAAACTGCGGCTCGTTTTTATCCGCTACATGGTTGTGCGGTAAAAATAGCTGGGTCGCGATTTTATTGGCGGTGTCGAGTACCGCATCGAAGGTTTCGCGGCTATGTTCGGCAAATTTTGGATGCTCGGTTAAATGTTCAGTGCCCAATACATCATATAATTGAAACGGTAATTCAAAGTCATTGATAAGGGTATCTGCTGCCATAGTATTCTCGTTAACTTATGAAATTTAGTGATGCATTGATATTAAGCTAATTTATTGCCTTGACGTATTGTCATTTATGACATAATTATGGTCAAATAAGACATAAATAATACTTATTCTTAGAAAAATTAGATGAAAAACGTTATTTTTAATAAGCGTTTCTAAAGGAAATCACACAATCATGCCCTACTTCAAACCTTTTAAAGTCATCATTGTCGGCTTCGATGGCGTACTTGGCAGCGCTTTGACAGGAGCGCTAGATCTGTTTTCATTTACAGGCGTCAGCTGGCAACGATTTTTGGATGAGGAAGTAGAGCCTAGATTTAATGTGCAGATTGCTAGTCTGGGCGGTGCGGATATCAGATGTAGCAATCGCTTAATTATGCAAGCGCATTGCGATATTCGGCAGGTGACGGAATGCGATTTATTGTTAATCCCAACGATTGGTGATTCCATCGATAAAGTACTGAGCCAAAATAGTGAGTTAATTCCGCATTTGCAGCGACTGGCGAATACCAAAGCGGATATCGCCAGCAATTGTAGTGGTGCATTCTTTTTAGCAAAGGCAGGCTTGCTCGATGGCAAAGTAGCGACAACCCATTGGGGTTATGCCAGTAAGTTTAAGGCAGATTTTCCATTGGTTGATTTACAAGAAAACCAATTTGTCACTCAGTCAAAAAGCCAGTCAAAAGACCAATCTGGGAATATATTCTGTGCAGCAGGAGGCAGCGCCTTTTATGACTTGGGATTATTATTAATCGAGCGTTATTGCGGACGCGAGATTTCTACCCAAGTGGCGAAAACTCAAATTATTGATAGTAAACGCGGCAATCAAAACAGCTATACCAATGTGACATTGCATAAACCACATGCTGACCAGCTGGTTAAACAGGTACAAGAATTTATCGAGGAAAATTTTAGGCAAGCTATACAGGTGAGCCAGTTAGCAGACATGGTGAATATCACCCCACGCACGTTAAATAGACGCTTTCAATCTTGTGTTGCGATGCGCCCGATTGAGTATATTCAAGCGGTCAGAATTGAGCAGGCCAAGCGCTTACTGGAGTTGGGCGATGTGACGATAAAATCGCTAGCGGAGCAAGTCGGCTACGATGATATTTCATCATTTACTCGCTTGTTTAAACGCGCTACTGAACTGACGCCGAAAGAATATCAGGATAAATTTTCGCGCTTGGCGATTTAACTCTATAGTAGATGTCTTTTGAAAGTAATACGTTGCTGCAGCAACTTTATCACAGCAAAAATTTTTATAGACCTAAATTTTATTGCCACAAGCCTTCCATATGAATGGCATCTGCTTTAATCGTTGGATAACCACTAAATGCTAACTGATAGCCACCGAAGTTATTGGCGCTGATTTGACACGTCGCACCTAATGGAAAACTGTGTTTTTGTCCAATATGACCAAAGCGCATACCACTATAAATCGGCAATCCTGTCAGCTTATGCAATTGACGAATTACGGTGGCGACATCATAACGCTTGTCATAACTGTCCTCACCGCTACCCGATAACGCGCCAAATACAATCGCTTGCTGATTCTTAAACACCCCTGCTAAATACAAATCATATAGCATGCGCTCAATACGATAGGCTTGCTCGCCGACATCTTCTAAAAATACCATACCGCCGTCAATACGAGGCAAATAGTCACTACCTGCCAGCGCTGACACCACACTTAGATTGCCGCCCCAAATAGTGCCCGTTAAAGTTTTTGGCTCAGAAGTTGCCAAGATACTTGGTAAATTTGGACTGGTTAACGACGCATCTTGTATATTGATAGCCAAATTGGGATTGGTTAATGCTTCTGCAAACTGTCGGCAGCTGACTTGGTCGGGTTTGTTTTTACCAAACTCACTATAGAGCATTGGCGCAGCGAGCGAACTCATACCTCCTTTTGCCAGTAGCGCGCACTGAATCGCCGTCACATCACTAAAGCCTGCGAATATGGTGCCGCGCTCCTTCATAATGCGCCCCAACGTCGACCAATCAACCATTGGTAATAGACGCACAGCACCATAGCCGCCGCGTACACCAAGTAGCAGTTTAGGCGCTTTGATTGCACCCGTGGCTATATTTTGCAAATCACTTGCGCGCTGCGAATCTGTACCCGCAAAGCGCAAATACTGCCGTTTGGTAATCGCAGGATTATCCACCTTAAAACCTGCACAGGCTAAACGCTCTAACGCCAATTCATTACGCTCGTCACTACCACCGACATTAGAGCTGGCAAAAAGCCGCGTCTCAATACTTGGCGTAATACAGCGGGTATTCGGTTGCAATATTTCGGGCGCTGCTTGTTGTGCTTGTCCTGATGGCAGGCTATCATCCATTAATGCCGTTGGCAGATCATCTTTGGTAAGCTGCGTACTTTTATCTTGCTGAATAACATTGGCAGCAAGCGCCTGAGTCATGCTTTGGGTTACTAATAATCCTGCCCCGGCACTGATACCGACTTGACGTAAAAACTGGCGACGATTTAATCCAGACGTCGTGTCATTCGCTGTATGAGCATCTTTACTTTTAGCATTTTTTAATAACTCACTCTTGGAAACCATCGCTCGCTGCTACCTTATCGTTTTTTATTTTAATCTACTTTTGAATCATTTTTATCTTTGCAATCTATTTGCTTAGACATCACAGCTGCGTATTGTAAACGGTTTACAAATGAAAATAGTTGCCTAACTCTTGCCCATATTTACTTTTTCGCTACTTATACACTAAAAAACTAACCCAATTAAGCCTATCAATAATACGCAATATTGGCGCATGCCACGACTTTGTTGTAGTATGAAGACATCACATAAAGACATCAATTGCGCTTAAATAAGGATAATAATAATGGCTGACAAAGCGACTGATAAGCAGGAAAAAGATGACATCTTAGATGCCGATTTAGAGTACCTCATTCATGAGGAAGAAAAACTGCAAGAAAAGCTAAAAGATAGCAGCCATCTTGAGCGTTTTGCCAAGGATTTGATGCTATTTATGAGCTTGATTAAAGATTATTACAAAGGCAATTATCGCGATATTCCCTACAAGACCATTTCAGCGGGCGTCGTTGGGCTGCTTTACACTCTCAACCCGATTGATATTATCCCAGACTTTATCCCTTTTATCGGTCATATCGACGATGCGCTGGTACTCACCTTTTGCTTAAAACTTATCGAAAAGGATTTGCAGAAATATCAGACGTGGAAGCAAAGCCAAACAGCGGTTAAAACTGCTACCAACTTAAAGAAAAAGAATTAACTGCTGATAAGCTATGCTACTGAAAAGATAAATGAGAAAAACCCACGACCGATAATCCATTTATCAGCCGTGGCTTTTTATTAACCGCTAGCAATTTATCTATACAGATTAATCTGGCACTTCATAATTGGCTTTTTCTGGATTCAGACCAAATGAATACACAAAGGTAGCAACCAAGCTATTCACAATAATAAATGGCAAGTCAACGGCAACGTGTCCAAGCAAATAGCGACCGATAAGCCATGAAATAATCAGCATAACAATAAAAAATCCGCCAAGATAGGCTAAGATTGCTGGATGCTTAAGATTATAAGGCTGCTCAGGTTTTGGCTGTTTATCTAGAATATAGGTTCTGACTGCCCAACCCGCCGCATAAGAAAATCCGCCTAACACCACATAACTAAAAAAATTCATATTGCCTGACTCTAATGACGTATTTGTTGATTACAGAAAGCTTTAATGGTTTATAAATAGCTTTGTTCGCTTACTATCATACCCGATAATGAGCTATTTATATAAAGGCTTCTCTATAGTTTTACTGGCTGCTCTCATTCACATTATCAATCACAATATTTGAATGAGGATTGGCTAAAATATCCGTATTAACCTCGTCACACTCGACACGATAAATGGTATTGGCACCGCGATAAATATAGGATAAATACTCACTATCAAGTAGCGGATCGATATTGGCATAGACAGGCTTCACATGCGCCAGTACCAACACTCTGTCTGGACGCCCAATGACCGCATCGACATTGTCAGGGTCAATAGAGAAATACGTGGGTATGTCGCTATTTGCAATCACCTCTAACGGCTCAGCATCATCCCAAACGCGCTTAGCGCTTGCCGGCTCTTTCATCTGCATCACCCACGCGCCGCCCTGTTGGCTGACTTTTATCTGTGCAGGCTCGTCATGACTGACAGTGTAGCAGCCTTCAAATATGGATAAATCCGCTGCCGTCTGCATCTGTTTAGTATCAGCTGGCGTATTGCTATCATTGCAAGCACTCAAAAATAGCGTGCTACTGACTGTGATAGCGACCATCAAGGGCGACCATTTTTTATAAAACACGTTTGGGCGTACGGACATCATAGGGTTATCCTGCATTTGCATATAAAAAGCTGATATTGAGCGTCTGACTGTTAAAAATAATCAAAAGAAAACAATCAAATCGTGCCATCGCACTACAATCGCAGCCATTTTAACAGAAAACCACCGCATTATTATTATCATCACTACTATCATCTGTGCTTTTACGATTTTGTGCATGCCAGCTGCCCATAGCTGGGATAGATTTGCTATACTCAAACCTAAAATATATCGTGCTAGCTGGTGTAAAAATAGTACTACCGAAACCGCCCTGCTCCACGTTTACCATTTATTAGGTCAATACGCTTTTATGTCAGACACTTCTACTTCAGCGCAGTCATTTAATATTAATAACGCCATAAATCCGTTGGCCGCGAAATCCAATACGACAGTTGCTTATACCGACGGTGCTTGTAAAGGCAATCCGGGTGCCGGCGGCTGGGGCGCGCACCTGATATTTAGCGATGGTTGTACGCAGGATTTATATGGTGGTGATAAAGAAACGACCAATAATCGCATGGAGCTGATGGGCGCGATACAAGCACTGATCCATAGTCCGCATGAGCACAAACTTGAGATTTGGACAGATTCAAGCTATGTCAAAAAAGGCATTACCGAGTGGATTGAGGGTTGGAAAAAAAGAGGTTGGAAAACGGCAAGTAAAAAGCCCGTCGCCAACCAAGACCTTTGGCAGCGCCTAGATGAGCTCTGCCAGCAGCGTGATGTCGACTGGCATTGGGTTAAAGGTCACGCCGGACACGCGGGCAACGAAAAAGCGGACGAGCTAGCAAATTTAGGCGTGACCTCTAACAGTGAAAACTTATCACAAATAGACGCACAAGAGACTGCTAAAAAAAAAGAGCAAATAGTGACCGATAATACCCAAAATGCTAGAGATGATTGGCTAAAATTTGATCCATTGGGGTTTGATATGATGGATGATGAGCTTGATGCAGAGTTATTAGACAGTCAAAACCATCATGATACGATGATAACTACAGATGCTTTAACTGCAGAAAATAGCAATGAGCACCATGCTACCAAAACAATAAGCGATACCGTGATGCCAGACACCAGTATAAATAACCAAATAGCAGATATAGCAACTGATATAACAGCTGATATAGAGACCAGTAGCGAAGCCGATACGCCAAAATTTGATGGTGACACCAGCCGTGCCAACCCGTATTTTATACCGCTGCTACCCAAACCTATCCACCGTCATGAATCTGACCGCCAGCTTATTATGGATACCGAGACCACAGGTCTTGACCCAATGAAGGGTGACCGTATTATTGAAGTCGGTATTGTAGAGATGGTCGGGCGTAAATTTACCGGCGAAAAGCTCCACGTCTATATCAACCCGCAGCGCGGTATGGATGAAGAAGTTATCCGCATTCATGGTATCTCTGAGGCGTTTTTAACCGATAAACCAACTTTCGATCAAGTGGCTCAGGCGCTGTATGATTTTATGGACGGTGCCGAAATCATCGCTCATAACGCCACCTTTGATATGAACTTCTTAAATATGGAGTTCGCCAAAGTTGGCATGCATGACTTTGCGGAGCGCGTCCAAGTGACCGACTCGCTGGTGATGGCCAAGCAGCAATATCCGGGGCAAAAAAACACTCTGGATGCCCTCGTGCGCCGCTTAGATGTCGGTAAGCAAGACCGTACTTTCCACGGGGCATTACTTGACTCAGAGATTTTAGCTGAAGTTTATTTGGCAATGACCGGCGGACAAGTCACCCTTGCTATTGAGGACGACACCCAAGCTGATGGCGGACATACCGCCCATGCAAGCTTTGCTGATTTGGCCTCTTTATTACTAGAGTCCAGTAGCAATGAGAGCGCCAATCAAAGCTGGTATGCGGCGCTTGCAGAGGATTATCCTGCGCTTAAAGATAAGATGTAGCCGTCATAATCCCCATCATTAAAATCGCTTTTTTTATTAAAATAACCTCTTATACTGGCGGTTAAGTAAGTTAGTCTTGATTATTATGACAATAAGCGTTAAAACCTTATTGATATTATTTTTAATTGATCATAAACCATTGCTATTTTCATCAGTACGTCATGGAAAAAAACAACTATGAACCATTCTACGCAAATGAAATTAACCGCCCCAACCTTGAGTGTGACTGATTTTAACCTGCCATCACTACATTTATTGCACGATGAAATTAAAGTCATATTAAAAGATACTGAGATTCATTTGGGCGAATTTAATGATGATAATAGTCAAGCGCCTTTATTATTAGACTCTATTATTGTGTTAAAACAGCTGTCTTGCATTTTTGAGCTGATTGCTCTGGCGGGTGCAGAGGCGCTCAACACCGCTATCGCCCATGGTTTACAGCAACTTTATGATAGCGGTGATAATAGCGATACGGCGTTGATTATGGACTTATCAGAAGCCATTATGACGCTTGATCGTTATATTGAGTTTGTCTTATTGACTGAGTCAGTAGAGCCGACTTTACTACTGCCTATTATTAATAAGCTCAATGCTCACGGGCAAGAAGCACCAATCGCCGCCGATTATTTTTCCACCTTTGGTAGCAGCAGCGTCATCATTGCCAACCCTGAAAACAATTTTCAACCGCTGCACGAGCTCAATCTTGATAGCGAATTACTGACTTACGCTTATCGTAGTGGACTTGGGGTTGCGTTGTTAAATCAAGACGGTAACGTGAGCGACGATGAGCAGAAAAAACTCGATGCCATGTCAGCAGCTTGCGCTTTGATAGCCGCAAACTCTAACCGTTTGTTTTGGCAAGCAGCAACTGCCGCCGTGGCTGATATTGCCAGCATTTTACCGCTGAACTTAAGCCAAAAACACACGCTTATTTACTTAGAGCAGCAGTTCCAAAGCTATCTGCCCGTAATGGACACACGCTTTGCAGACTTGGTCAGCTTTGCTTGCCAGCGTGATACAGCAGAGGCCAAAATTTTGCGTGAACAATATGCTGCCAATCAGTTAGAAACACCGCAACTTGAGCAAATGGCGCGCTTCTTATTTGGCCCTAATCGTGCTTTGACGGACACTTTAAACACCATTATTCAAGCACAAATAAATAATATCAAAGAGAATGTCGATAGCTACGCACGCGGTGATTCTATCAATCCTGCCGATATGCAAACCTCGCAAATCACTGAGCAGCTAACTGAGCTCAGTTCAGCGTTCCGATTGTTAGGCTTAGCAAATGCTGCAAACAGTTTGAGTACCGCAGCGGAGGCGGTGAGTAAATGGCGCGCGCCTACGCCAGAAGATTTTGACCATTTATTATTGGCCTTGATGCACGCTGAAAATGCCACTATCGCCATGGCAGAAATGCACACCCCAGGGGCTATTTATTTGCCTTTAAACAACCCACATATCTCATTACATCAGCTAAATACCGCCTATGATACGCTGATACAAGAAAGCCGTACCGCTATTGCCAGTGCCGAACAAGCCATCAATGACTATTTGGCTGAACCTGAGCGTGATATCCTTAATATTCAAAACATTCCTGAAATGCTGCGTCAAGTGTCAGGTGCGGTGCGGTTTTTACAATTGCCAACCCCTGCTAGCATGCTCGGCCAATTAGCGAGTTATTTGCAGCAGCGTATTGATAGTGGCGCACGGATTGATGATGGCACCTTGGCTTATATCGCCGATGTCATCATGGCCGTTGACCATCATTTAGATGGCTTTGAGAACAATCGTCCTGTAAGCAAACAGGCGCTAGATATCGGGCAACAGAGTTTAAGCCAGTTGCTTGCTGCCTAATTGCTCGTTTATTCGGTAGTAGATAGGTAGCTTGCTTATTTACTTACTGAGTTATCATTTAACTGTCCACTTTAAACAGACTCATATCGATGCGGATATGAGTCTGTCTTTGATTGTTTGGAAACTTATCCTATGACCCACGCCTTTATACTTCGTGACGAGACGGTTTTATGTCGTCAAACGCCCAAGGGCTGGTGGCCTGTACAGGTTCAGTTGCCAGATTCGGTTAATGATACAGCGTTAAACACTCATGACATTCATGACATCCATAACATGCAGCCAGCTTATGAAGTTGGGCGAGTTATGTTACTTGAAAGCTTAGCGCCGACTCATTGGTTACCTAATGATATAAAAAGCAGCACGCTCAGCATTGATAGTGCAGATAGCGCTAGTTTGGCTGATTTTGAAACCGATACTGCCAATACTTTTACATCACAAGCGGCCATTGCCATTACTTATGACTACGCCATAGGCCATCATATTGATTTACCGAGAATTTTAGAAGGTCATGATTTAGAAAGCAACGCTCTAAAGAATAACGATTTAACAAGTAATAGCGACGAGAAAATTAGTCCAGACACCGATACTTGCGCTTTTATTGCTTATCGTCTGCTTATCACGCAGCTGCCATTCGCGTTATCTGACCAGCTTAGCCAAGCCATACAGTTATTACGTTGGCAAGCAGATACGCAGTTTTGTAGTCGCTGCGCCGCTCCCGTGGTACATGCCGCAAGCGCTGAGCGTGCGATGGTCTGCCAAGCTTGCCGCTTACGCCAGTATCCACGTGTGCAGCCGTGCGTTATTACCGCTATTACCCGACCGAACCCGCAAACGGGTGAAGTGCAAATATTATTGGCGCACCATCACCGTTATGGGCAGCAAAAAACGCCTCAGCAAGCGCTACAATATGGTTTGATTGCCGGTTTTGTAGAAGTCGGTGAAAGCTTAGAGCATGCGGTGGTACGCGAAGTGGCAGAAGAGGTGAATATCAGCCTCAAAGATATTCGCTATGTCAGTAGTCAACCTTGGCCGTTTCCGTCTAATTTAATGCTTGGTTTTCGAGCCTCTCATGCTGGCGGTGACATTGTCATACAAGAAGATGAGCTGTCACATGCTGATTTTTTTAACCTGTCAGATTTGCCAAAAATACCGTCAAAAGGCAGCATTGCTTATGCGCTGATTGCCCAAATTGCTCATGAACAAGGCATCTCACTTTAATTAATATTTAATTCATAAGGGCAAGATGTCTTTTTATAAATATAGATGTTCTTAATAAATAGCGCTATTACCCTATTTATTTTAATATCAGCATCTAGCATTGATATAAAGGTTTTACATTAAATGCAAAGCACCATGAATAAAAACAGCAGTCATATCCGTCTCACTAATCTACCTATTTTGTTCGATAGTTTGAACATAGAGAGCTTGCCGGCCGCCACCCAAGCAAAGATTGCGCGCATTGACGCCTGCTTGCCGCAAACCCAATGCGGACTTTGCGACCATGCTGATGGCTGCTTGCCGTATGCGGTGGCGATTGTTATCGACAATGAGCCTTATAATAAATGTGTGCCCGGTGGTCAGCCTGTGACCGATGCGATTGCACAAATTATCAATCAAGATAGTAGCGATATACAACCTTTTAGCGCTGAGCCGTCAAAATGGCCGATAGATGTAAGCTCGCAGCGTCCAGTAGAAGTGCGCGCGGTGATTCGAGAAGATGATTGTATCGGCTGTACCAAATGCATCCCTGCCTGCCCTGTTGATGCCATCGTCGGTACTGGAAAGCATATGCATACTATTTTTACGGATTTATGCACAGGCTGTGAGCTATGTATCGCGCCCTGCCCGGTTGATTGCATTGACTTGGTCACCGTTGAGCGTACCCTATCAACAGCTGAGCGCACGCTTGAACAAGAGGATTTGCGCCAGCGTTATCATACCCATCTAAGACGCGTCAGTGAGCAATTGGCGGATAGCAGCAATAGCAAACCTGTGGTCAGCATGGTGGAGGCAAAACTGAATAATGCCGCCAGTCAATCGTTGAATATCAGTGAAGCACAAGCAAAAAATACCATTGCAGCGGCAAAGCTACGCAGTAAAATTAAGAAGTTAGAAAAGCAGCTTAGCGTACGGCCTAATGAGAGCAAACAACTGGAACTTGAAGGGTTACAAGCTGAGCTTGCACAACTTTAATAGCCAATATCTACTCCTGACTAACCAATGAATAAAACGATGGTAACAATACCATGAGTAAAACCGTTAAACATAAAACTGCCGATACACCGCCATCGAGGCGTATGCCCAATCGTGATGTGCGTCCGTTTTTTGAGAAGTTGGCTGCGACGATTGATGAGCCAGTAACTGAGCTCAATTATAGCAGTAACTTTGAGCTGCTTATCGCGGTCATATTATCGGCGCAGGCAACCGATGTCAGCGTCAATATTGCCACCAACCAGCTTTATCCGGTGGCGAATACGCCTGAGTCCATTTTGGCATTAGGCGAAGAAGGACTGAAAGCGTATATTAAGAATATCGGCTTATTTAATGCCAAAGCCAAAAACGTCATTAAAACCTGCCGTGACTTGATTGAGAAATTTGATAGCACCGTCCCTGATAACCGTAAAGACTTAGAGTCTCTAGCGGGTGTCGGGCGGAAGACGGCGAATGTGGTGTTAAATACCGCCTTTGGGCAGCCGACGATGGCGGTTGATACCCATATCTTTCGCGTCGGCAATCGTACGGGACTTGCCACGGGTAAAAATGTCTTAATCGTTGAAAAAAAACTGCTCGAACGTATCCCCGATGACTTTATCGTTGATGCTCACCATTATTTGATTTTGCATGGGCGCTATACTTGTCAAGCTCGTACCCCAAAATGTGGCGCTTGTCCTGTTTATGAAGAATGTATGTTTAAGGATAAAGCGGCATTTTTAGAGCTTTAAAGGCTTTGAGAACCTTAAAAACTTTCAAATATCTCCTTTCTAAATACTTCGGCTTAATACTTTAATTTAAGGAAGCAGAATGCAGACCCTGACCGCACTCGTATTTGACGACTTTGAAACTTTAGACTTATTTGGGCCTATTGAGCTATTTGGTAGCTTACCTAACGATTTTCGCATTCAATTTGCGTCAATGAAAGGTGGTATCATTCATAACCATCATGGTGTTGCCTTACAAACTGTCGCAGTAGCAGAGTTAGCCCAGCAAACGAATATATTATTGGTCGTCGGCGGTAAAGGTACACGTCCACTGATTAATGATAGTAAGTTTTTGCAGACCCTGACTACGCTCGCTGATAACGCCGACTGGGTGCTTAGCGTCTGTACGGGTAGTGCTTTATTGGCGAAGGCAGGTATTTTAGACTATAAACGAGCCACGTCAAATAAGCGTGCTTGGCAATGGGTAACCGAACAATCAGATCAGGTTGATTGGATAAAGCAGGCGCGCTGGGTGGTAGATGGCAAGTTTTATACTTCTTCAGGTGTCACGGCTGGCATGGATATGGCGCTTGGTTTTATTGCTGATAGACAAGGTCGCGACAGCGCAAAAGAAGTCGCTGACTATACAGAATACCGCTGGCAAGAAGACAGCCGCCTCGATGATTTCTACAATTGTTAGCCGTCATGGCTGACACTAGAGTTTTACCTCGATTCACGGTAAAATATCATAATTTTTTGATTCACTTTTACCTTCTATTTTCCGTTAACATTTAATAATGACTGATTTTATATATTACAGTCCCTGCAATTAAGCGATCCCACTATGCGCGAATATAATTTATTTACCTCAGAGTCTGTGAGCGAAGGCCATCCAGATAAAATGGCTGACCAAATCTCAGATGCTATCCTTGATGCCATTTTACGCCAAGATTTACATGCCCGTGTGGCGTGTGAAACGCTGGTTAAGACAGGTGCTGTCATACTGGCAGGCGAAGTCACCACGACTGCCAATATCGACGTTGAACGTATCGTCCGTGATACGGTAAATGGCATCGGTTACCATCACTCAGACTTGGGCTTTGATGGCGAGACCTGTGCCGTTATTAATATGCTGGGTAAGCAATCTCCTGAAATTGCTCAAGGTGTCGATCGTAGCGATCCTGAAGAACAAGGTGCCGGCGACCAAGGCTTAATGTTTGGTTATGCCAGCAATGAGACCGAAGTATTGATGCCAGCGCCTATCGAATATGCCCATCGCTTGATGGAGCGTCAATCTGAGCTGCGCCGCGGCGGTGAGCTGCCTTGGTTACGTCCCGATGCCAAAGCCCAAGTGACCCTCAAATATGATGGTAATAAACCGGTTGCCATTGACGCCGTGGTTTTATCAACGCAGCATGATCCAAGCATCTCGCAAGCAGACCTGCAAGAGGCGGTAATGGAATCTATTATTAAGCAAGTATTGCCAGCAGAGTTATTGCATGCCGGTACGCGCTACCATATCAATCCAACGGGCAAATTTGTCATTGGTGGCCCTGTCGGTGATGCTGGACTGACTGGTCGTAAAATCATCGTTGATACTTACGGCGGTATGGCACGTCATGGTGGCGGTGCATTTAGTGGTAAAGATCCTTCAAAAGTGGATCGCAGCGCTGCCTATGCAGTACGTTATGTGGCCAAAAACATCGTCGCTGCCGGTATTGCAGATCGCTGTGAGTTGCAAGTGAGCTATGCGATTGGCGTTGCTGAACCGACTTCGATTTCAATTAACACTTTCGGTACTAACAAAATCAGCAACGATGAAATTATTAGCTTGATTCGTACCCATTTTGACCTACGTCCTTATGGTATTACGCGTATGCTGAACTTATTGCAGCCGATGTACCAGCAAACCGCAACCTTTGGTCACTTTGGTCGCCAAGGTTCTGAAACCGCCTTTACGTGGGAAAGAACTGACAAAGCGGAAATCTTAAAAGCAGATGCAGGTTTATAAGCCTGACGTCAGACTTTTTACTATTTTATCCATTTTTTAGATTTATCCAGTCTTTACCCTTCTTAAGTTTAAAGACTGGCGTGATATATTTAAATTTACTTACCCTTATTAGGAGTCGCTTATGTCTCAAGACAATATGCCAAACAATGCCCAAAATGATGATATTGATGCCGCTCTTGAAATCACCCCTGAGATGCAAGCGTTTTATCAGCGTGCCGATGCGATTATTGGTGTGGCAAACAGTCAACTAGGTCCTGAAGCGCATTCAGGTCAAGTAGGTGCGTCACTGCTTTATGCGGCGGCACGTTATAGTGCGTCAGTTGCTTCAATTGGCTTTGTAAAAGGTGATGATTTCGCCAAAGAAAAAGACGATATCGTTGAGTTTTATACCAAACAATATCGCCAAATGCTAAGCGACAACTTAACTGATTATGCACAAAATTTTGATAAATATGTACAGCTTAATAAAGATGATAAACCTGCGCAGTAAGCTTTCTAAAAGCTTACTCAAGAATTTTATTAAGAAGTAATATAAATAACCCAAGCCTTATAAGCTTGGGTTTTTTTATCTGTTTTGCACTAGATGACTGAGCATAAATCCTTTACTATCAAATATCTTACGAGCAAATGTTCTGTGATTAAATACTAACCTTTGCATCGATAATTGACTTTTTTAACACAAACTTTTGATGCAAAATGAATAATTAAAAGCACGTATACATAAAATATAAGGATATTTATTATGAGCGCTCTATCTAAACCATGGCTATCTTTATTAAAGCCTTCTACCCTCGCCCTATCACTAACCATAACCTTGACGCTCGGCTTAGCGGGTTGTAACAATATCAGCCCTAACTCTAACTCAAGCCCTATGCCTGATAACACAGCTATTCAGCCGCCCGCTTCTAATACCAGCCAACCTCCAAAAGGAATCGTTGCCCAGTGTCCAACCTTTGATCCCGAAAAAACCATGTGTACGGCGCAATACGATCCGGTCTGCGTAAAAACACAAGTGGGCTCAGAGATAAGCTATCGCACGGCGGGCAATGCCTGCTCAGCTTGTAGCACCCCTGAGGCAATCAGCTATGTAAAAGGCGAATGTTCATAATGAATGTCTAAAACAGTAACGCTGATTTTAAGAGCATATCGTTAAATACCTATCATCCGTTAAAAACCAATAAATTGTTCAACGCCCATAAAAAATCCCAGCTTAACACTGGGATTTTTTATATTTTTACTGCGACTGTGTTTTAGCAATCTTGCTATGAACATTCGCTACATAGCTTTTAATTATAGCTATTACTCATCACTAGTCATCAGTCGGCTTTAGACTTGGTGGTCCGGTTAATAATTCCTCATCGCGGAACTCATTGGCTGAGTTATGCTCGGCAGATTCTTCAGTGATAAACCACTGCTGATTACGATAAAGTATCAATCTATCACGGCTCAAACCTCGCAGTAATGAATACATCATAATAACAATGACCACGGCAAACGGAAAGCCCGAGACAATAGAGGCTGCTTGTAGCGCACCCAAACCGCCTGCGGCTAATAGCACCGCCGCGATAACGCCTTCGGTACCTGCCCAGAATAAGCGCTGGATTTTTGGTGGATTGGTATCGCCGCCTGAGGTCAGCATATCAATGACAAAACTGGCAGAATCTGATGAGGTGACAAACCAAAGGACAATCATCACCACGATAAGCCCGTTCAGCGCTGCCGTCAGCGGATACGACTCCATTAATTTGAAAATAGCACTACCGGTATCCGCACGCACTGCTTCAACCAGTCCAGGGCTTACCATATTTGGGTCAACCGCTGCCATCAGCTCCATATGCACTGCTGAACCACCAAAGGCGGTGAACCATAAAAACAAAATGGTAATAGGGATTAATAACACCCCTAAGATAAACTCACGAATAGTACGGCCACGAGAAATACGGGCAACGAATACCCCAACGAATGGTGACCAACTAATCCACCATGCCCAGTAGAATACCGTCCATGATGACTGCCAGTTTGCTTCACCTTCATAAGATTCCGTCCATAGCCCAAGTGGAATTACTTGATGTAGGTAATTACCGATATTCTCAAAGAAGCTGTTAAAGATAAACTGGGTTGGACCCAAAATAATCACAAAGCTTAAGAGCACAATGGTAAAGAAAATATTGATATCACTTAAACGCTTAATGCCTTTATCAAGTCCCATCAATAGTGACAATCCTGCCAGCATGGTGATAAAAGCAATCAAGATAATCTGCACGGTGATGTTATTTGGAATACCAAATAAACTCTCAAGCCCTGAGTTAATCTGTAGTACCCCGAGGCCTAAGGTCGTAACCACACCAAACATGGTGCCAAATACCGCCAGCGTATCAACGATATGACCCATAGGGCCGTAGATTTTTTTGCCCAGCAATGGATATAAGGTTGAGCGAATGGCTAATGGCAAGCCACGGCGATAATGAAAATACGCCAAGGATAATGCTACCATGCCGTAAATTGCCCAGACATGCAGACCATAATGCAAGAACGAGATGTTCATCGCTTGTTTGGCCGCGGCAATGCTTTCAGGCTCACCTAAAGGCGGTGCCATAAAGTGATATAACGGCTCAGCTGTACCCCAGTAGAGCAAGCCAATACCAATACCGGCCGAAAACAGCATGCCAATCCAAGAAACAATATTGTACTCTGGGGTCTCGTTTTGGTGACCCAATCTAATATCGCCATAGCGGCTAAATATCAGATAGATACTCATCACCAACGTTAAGTTGACCACCATGATAAAAAACCAACCAAAGCGCATCGATACAAATGCCTTCGCTTGGCCAAACACTTCGCTTGCCAATTCATTAAAAAAAGCACCGAAGATAATAAATGCGAGGATTAAAATCGCTGAGGTTAAAAAAACAGGTTTACTTACCCGTGGAAAAGGGCCCAATCGGCCAACTTTAACGTGATCCATTCAGTCGTCTCAATTTTTTAGGACGCCAACCTTAACAAGATATTTACAAACTATCAAATCCGGTCAGTCATCTGTTAATGGGCAAAATTAAAAAATCCTAAGATAACGATGCATCTTAGGATTTTAAATGACAATTATTATATTGTTTATTTAGGTAAAATAAACACAAGCTAACTATATGATTCAATGTATAAAAATATCTTTGATATGGCGATATTCAGCCTATCAATCACCTTTCACAATTTTAGGCGGACCTTTTAATAGCTCTTCATCCACAAACTCATTGGCTGAATTATGGTCGGCTGACTCGTCAGTAATGTAACGCTGCTGGTTGCGATATAGGATAAGACGATCGCGACTCATGCCACGTAACAGCGCATACATCATCACAAATATGACCAAAGCAAAGGGCAATCCTGCCACGATGGCCGCCGCTTGTAATGCTCCTAATCCACCTGCCGCTAATAAAATTGCCGCAATCACGCCCTGCATAATGGCCCAAAATAAACGTTGGATTTTGGGTGGATTGGTGTCGCCACCAGCGGTCAACATATCGATGACAAAGCTGGCCGAATCTGACGAGGTCACAAACCAAAGTACAATCATCACTACAATTAATAAGGTGATAGGTTTGGTAAGCGGATAGTATTCAACCAATTTAAAAATGGCACTACCGGTATCCGCTTGCACCGCGGCGACCAATCCTGGGCTGACCAAATCAGGGCTAATAGCGGCTAATAGCTCCATTTGAATGGCAACACCGCCAAAAGTTGTAAACCAGAAAAACAAAATCGTCATCGGAATAAGCAGCACGCCAAATACAAACTCGCGAATGGTACGACCACGACTGATACGCGCAATAAATACGCCGACAAATGGTGACCAGCTAACCCACCATGCCCAATAAAATATCGTCCAAGCGCTTTGCCAATCAGTGCCACTATAGGCTTCACTCCACGTTGATAACGTGACGATGTTTGCCAGATAGTTACCAACGTTTTCAATAAAGCTGTCAAAGATAAATAACGTCGGACCCAAAATCACCATGAAGGCCAGTAGAATACCGGTCAGCCCCATATTAATATCACTGAGGCGCTTAATCCCTTTATCAAGACCTAGCATCAGCGAGCCACAAGCCAGTGAAGTTACGAAGGCAATGATAATAAACTGTATGGTTAAGGTATTAGGAATACCAAATAAACCCTCTAGACCCGAGTTAATCTGCATAACCCCAAGACCTAACGAGGTCACAACCCCAAACATCGTCCCGAATACCGCCAAAATATCGACGGTATGACCCCATTTACCATAAATCTTTTGCCCGAGGATAGGATACAAGGTTGAGCGAATCGATAACGGCAGACCACGGCGGAAGTGAAAATAGGCTAACGACAGTGCCACGACGGTATAAATCGCCCATGCATGCAGCCCCCAATGCAAAAACGACAGATTCATCGCTTGCTTTGCTGCCTCTACAGTCTGTCCCTCACCAACGGGCGGTGCCATAAAATGGTATAAGGGTTCCGCTGTGCCCCAATAGACCAATCCAATCCCGATGCCCGCCGAAAACAACATCCCAATCCATGAAAACAAGGTATATTGCGGTCGCTCTGTCTGTTTACCTAAGCGAATATCACCGTAGCGGCTGGCGGCAAGGTAAATACAAAACACCAGCGCCACGTTAAATAAGATGATAAATAACCAGCGGAATTTTTCGGCAATAAAGTCCTGTAAGAAGCTAAAAAGCGCTGCGGCAGTTTCAGTAAATAACGAGCCAAAAATGATGAAGCCGACAATTAAGATACCTGACGTGATAAATACAGGCTTATTTACCCTTGGAAATGGGCCGAGCTTACCTACTTTTACTTCGTTCATTCGCTAAAACCTCATATTTAAGAAAGGTCACCTTAACAAACTAACCTTTAATTATCAATTAACTACAAAATAAACTTGATAAAGATATTTTTTGGTAACAATTTGCTTGGCTATTTTAAACCTCGATTTGGACATTTTAAGCAATTATCCAGTTAGATTATTTAGCCAGCGATTGATGCAGGCCATTAGATAAATCACTAGTTCGGCAATAATCGCAGCAGCCTACCTTTAGCGCCATCTTCTAATAACCATACTTGCCCATCGACGTTTAGGACACCACGGATACGTTCACCCATATCATAGCGATAGCGTTCTGCCGCTCCGTTATTTTTCTCAAAACTCACCACGATGAGCGCTTTTGATGATAAGCCACTGATCAGCGCATTGCCTTGCCACGCTGGAAAGTCATTATATTTACCGGCGTGATAAATACTCATAGAAGAAGGTGAAATCACCGGCGTCCAAGTAATTTCAGGCGCTGCAAAATCGGGACGTGTATCGTGATCCGGAATATCGGTTCCGGTATAATTACGGCCATTCGAGACGATTGGCCAGCCATAGTTCTTACCTTTTTCAATAAGATTAAACTCATCACCGCCGCGTGGCCCCATTTCATGAGCCCAAAGTCTGCCTTTGTCATCGAACGCCATGCCAAGTACATTACGATGACCGATGGTCCAAAACTGGTCAGCGATATCATTATTTGTATTCATAAATGGATTATCGGCTGGCACTGAGCCATCAGGATTTAATCTGATAATTTTACCCAAATTAACGCTCATATCCTGCGCAGGCGTTTTTTCTTGGCGCTCGCCTGAGCTGATATATAAATACTGCCCGTCAGGTGAAAACAGTAAGCGATGACTATAATGCCCTTGTCCTTTTAGTTTTGGAAATTGCTCCCAAATGGGCGTCATAGCTTGTAAGCTTGGGGCGTCAGTATCTGGCCCCGTCAATGTCGCTTTAATGACTTTTGCACCAAATTTATTATTATCAGCGCCCTTGCCTGCTTCAACGTAGCTAAGATATATATTATTAGAGGTAGCAAAATCTGGCGCAAGGATAATATCGCCAAGACCACCCTGCCCACCATAAGCTACTTTGGGTACGCCAGCGACCACTTTCTTAGCACCAGTAGCCGTATTAACAATCAATAGCTCGCCTGTCTTTTGGGTTACAAGCAGTTTGGGTGCTTTATTATTGACGGTAGGCAACGCGGTCATTGCCCAAGGTTCATTAAAGGTGGTCACTGCTTTCGTTGCAAAGCTAGGTTTTTCCATATTTGCTATGGATGCATCGATAGATGCTTGCCCTTCTTTATACTCGGTCAGATCTTTATTGGTATTGACGGCTGAAGGATTAGAGCACGCAGAGACACTAAACAGCAGTGCGGTAAGAATCAACGGTAATGTTATTAGCCTATTTGTCTGTTTTTTATTGTTTATCATCCTGATGTCATCTTCCTTAATTTTGTTGCATTCTTATTTGCACTATAATTATTTATACCATAATCAAAGTACGGGCAAAGTATAACAACGGTAAAATAATGCTTGCAGCAAACGCAAAAACCCCTTATTCACCCATATAAAATATAGGCAAATAAGGGGTTTTTTAAACCATAACCGTCATTTAGCGACAGTCATTTAGCGTTTGCTGTTAGCTCATTCTGAGCTTATCAAAGGTCAATTTATCATCGGCGCTCACATCGACTTTGATGATATCACCGGCGACAAAATCACCCGCCAGCAGTTTCAATGACAATGGGTTTTCGATCTCTTGTTGGATAGCACGTTTTAGTGGACGCGCACCATACACAGGATCGTAACCAACTGCCACCAGCTTGTTCATCGCATCGGCTGATAGCTCGATATCCAACTCACGCTCATGCAAGCGCTGACGCAAGCGATCCAACTGAATCGCCGCAATGCCTGACATCTGCGACATACCGAGCGGATGGAATACCACAATCTCATCGATACGGTTGACAAACTCTGGGCGGAAATGCTGCCCAACTGACTCCATCACCTCAGCTTTGATATCCTCATAGCTTTCGCCGACCATCTCTTGGATTTTATGCGAGCCCAAGTTACTGGTCATAATGATGACGGTGTTTTTGAAGTCAACCACGCGACCTTGTGAATCCGTTAAGCGACCATCGTCCAACACTTGTAGCAAGATATTGAACACATCAGGATGCGCTTTTTCGACTTCATCAAACAAAATCACACTATAAGGCTTACGGCGTACCGCTTCAGTTAATGCGCCACCTTCTTCATAACCAACATACCCTGGAGGCGCGCCCACCAAACGACTGACGCTGTGCTTTTCCATATACTCACTCATGTCGATACGAACAATCGCATCCTCACTATCGAACAAGAAGTTTGCCAGTGACTTAGTCAGCTCAGTCTTACCGACCCCAGTAGGCCCTAAGAATAAGAACGATCCAGAAGGACGGTTCGGATCAGACAAACCTGCACGGCTACGGCGTACCGCATTGGCGACCGCTTCGACCGCTTCATCTTGACCGATGACGCGCTCATGGAGTTTTTCTTCCATCGCTATCATCTTGTCACGCTCGCCTTGCATCATTTTGCTGACCGGAATACCAGTCGCAGCCGCCACGACCTCGGCGATTTCATTATCCGTGACCTTATTACGCAGCAGTTTGATACCGCTATTTTCACCAGTCTGCTCTTTTTGCTCGGCCAAATCCGACGCATGGATACGGCGCTCTAGCTGCGGAATGGTTTCATACTGCAGCTTACTCATGGTCTCGTAATCGCCTTCACGGCTGGCTTTATCGTAAGCAATACGCGCTTTATCGAGCTCGTCTTTTAGCTGTTGACTGCCTTTAACCAGTGCTTTTTCTGCTTGCCAAATCTCATTAAGATCAGCGTACTCTTTTTCAAGCTCTTCAATTTGTGCATCAAGCACTTTACGCTCTGCTTGCGCACCAGCGTCTTCTTCGTTTTTGAGCACTTCACGCTGCATTTTTAACTGAATGAGACGGCTATCAAGTTTACCAAGTGACTCAGGCTTGCTGTCCATCTCCATACGCAGACGACTTGCCGCTTCATCAATTAAATCAATCGCCTTATCTGGCAGCTTACGATCGGTAATATAGCGATGGCTCATGCGCGCGGCAGCAATAATCGCGCTGTCTTGAATATCAACGCCGTGATGCAGCTCATAACGCTCTTTTAGACCACGCAAAATCGCAATGGTATCCTCGACCGTTGGCTCATCGACCAGCACCTTTTGGAAACGACGCTCAAGCGCCGCATCTTTTTCGATATATTGGCGATACTCATCGAGTGTCGTCGCACCAACGCAATGTAGCTCACCGCGAGCAAGCGCAGGCTTTAGCATATTACCAGCGTCCATCGCGCCATCGGCTTTACCCGCACCGACTAAGGTATGTAACTCATCGATAAATAAGATGACATTGCCTTCTTGCTTTGATAAATCGCTAAGTACCGCTTTGAGTCGCTCTTCGAACTCACCACGGAATTTTGCCCCCGCAATCAATGAGCCTAAATCTAACGACAATACTTCTTTGCGGCGTAGTCCTTCTGGTACATCACCATTGATAATTTTTTGTGCCAAACCCTCAATAATAGCCGTTTTACCAACACCCGGCTCACCAATCAGTACAGGGTTGTTTTTGGTACGACGTGATAATACTTGAATGGTACGGCGAATCTCTTCGTCACGGCCAATCACCGGATCAAGCTTACCAAGTTCCGCCTGCTCAGTTAGGTTAATGGTATATTTATTCAACGCATCACGCTGATCTTCCGCATTTTGATTGTTCACCGTTTCATCACCACGTAATTGTTCAATGACCGCTTTTAACTTACTTGCCGTTACGCCAGCGCTTTCAAATATCTTTTTGGTGTCGCCTTGTTCAGCGAGCGCCAACATCACCCATTCAGTGGCGATAAAATCATCGCCTTCTTTTTGTGCTTGACGATCTGCCAAGTTCAGAATTTTAACCGAATTGGGGTTTAAATTAACGTCGCCGGTCGGCTCACTAATGGTGGCTTGATTGTCGAGCGCCTTTGCCACACCATTTTTTAGCGCAGGAATAGACGCGCCCGCTTGCTGGCAAATAGACAAGTTAGACTCATCTTGCAGCAATACGGCAAGCAAATGCACAGGGTCGATACCTGTGTGATCGCGTCCTAAAGCCAAACTTTGTGCTTCTTGAATGGCAGATTGCAACTTTTGGGTAAACTTCTCGAATCTCATACTTGTTTCCTCTTATAATTAATAATATTTTATATCTGATAGTAGCTGCGGCTTTTTATAAGTATTAAGATGCCGCAAGCTTTTCGTTGCTATCTATATCGGGTTTGTTAAGTAGTATTTCAATGTTAATTTAACTTTTATCAATAATATTTAGCGATTTATAAATGTCAGTTGCTTTCAATTAAATAGACCATACAAAACACTAATATATCACCTTATCAATATAAACCTTACTTATAACAATGATATGACGATAAAGCATTAATAGGCACATTTATGGGAGATTTCAAGGGAAGATAGAAAAGAAAAAATAGGAAGTTTGGGATTTTTCAGAAAGAAAGAGATGAGTATGTTAAGAGTATGAATAAATTATCGAAAAAACCTTAAATGAGTGATTTAGAAATATCTATAAAAGTAGAAAGTACGTTAAATATGAGCTGAATAAACGTACGTTAACAAGGTGTTTATTCCACAATTTCGATAGGTGTACCAATCTCTACAGCCGCCATGATTTCATCCATCTCATTATCGGTAACGGCAATACAGCCATCCGTCCAATCACGTTGCTGATTTATCGCTGCCAAATGCCCAAAACCGTTTTTCTGCCCATGAATCATAATATCACCGCCGGGACTAACGCCACGTGATTTGGCACGGGCTTTATCCGCCGCATTGGGGTAGCTTACGTGAATAGAGCGATAGAATTTAGATTTTTCATTTTTATAATCGAGTATATAAGGACCTGTCGGAGTGCGTTTGTCACCTTGTTGCTGCTTATGACCGACAGGATTACCACCGAGCGCAATATGATAAGTTTTAATCACTTTATTATCGCTTAGCAACTGCAGGGTGCGAGCAGATTTATCGACAAAGACTTTATCAATCACAATATTGTTAAGCATGGCTTGTGTGTTCTCTGAAAAACCCTCAGCAGCAATGGCACTCGTGCTAGTCATGATAGCGAGGCTAAAACCTATGACGATAAATAACCAATGTGAATATTTACTATTTATATTGAAAAAAGACATAGTTTTTGCTTCTTAAAGGTAAGCGCTCATTAATAAAACCATCTTTTATAAGATAGCAAAATACTATGCCAAGTTTGTGCAAGCTTTATGAATTAAGGGTAAATTTGCTGCACTCAAAATCTAAAATCACCTTATACCATACGAATTGCGCCATCTAGGCGAATCACTTCACCATTTAGGTAGGCATTATCGATAATATGCATGACCAATTTAGCAAACTCATTTGGATTGCCTAAACGCTTAGGATAAGGGACACCGGCCTCTAACTGCTCGCGCGCTTTTTCAGGAATAGTCTCCATCATCGGTGTGGCAAAAACACCAGGTGCGATGGTCATCACGCGAATACCATGACGCGCCAGCTCACGCGCCAGTGGCAAGGTCAGACCAACGACGCCCGCTTTAGACGATGAATAACTTGCTTGCCCTACTTGCCCATCAAAAGCAGCGATAGATGCGGTATTGATAATAATGCCATTATCAGCATTCTTCTTTGCGTCGCTTTCTGTATTATTGCCGTTCGCCACGCGCTTAGCAATACTAGCCGCGACCAAACGTGCGACGTTAAAAGAGCCAACAAGGTTGATATTAACCCCGCGACTAAAAGCATCAAGATCCGCTGGATTATTTTCACGGTCAAGCAGCTTTTGTACGACAGCGATACCAGCACAGTTAATGGAACCTTGCAAACCGCCAAATTCTTTTTCCGCCAACTCAACAGCCGCTTGTACCTCATCACCACTGGTCACATCACAACGTGCAAAACATACATTATCACCCAGCTCATCAACCAAAGCTTGCCCAGTTGACTCGTTCAAATCAGCAATAACGACCTTGCCGCCTTGAGCCACGATAGCGCGAACCACTGACTCACCCAAACCTGATGCACCGCCAGTAACCAAAAAGCTGTGTTGTTCAATTTGCATAATTATTCCTTTAATTGATGTTTTATTACTATTCTTATAGGCTAACTATTTTATTATCTTCAAATACTATGAATGCTTCGACTCATTTATGCCGCAGACAAGCTGCGCAACAAGAAGCGCTGAATTTTACCGCTTGGCGTTTTTGGTAACGCATCGACAAATTCAACCTCACGCGGGTAAGCATGAGTTGAAAGACGTCTGCGGACCAAGTCTTGAATCTCTTTAGCAATCTCATCTGTCCCTTTGATGCCATCTTTTAACACCACATAAGACTTAATCGTATGACCGCGCACTTCATCTGGCACGCCAACGGCGGCGGATTCTGCGACTGCCTCATGCTCAAGCACGGTGTTTTCCACATCCGTAGGCCCTACGCGGTAGCCTGCTGTAATGATAATGTCATCATCACGTCCAGAAAACCAATAGCTGCCATCGCTATGGCGCTCGACCACATCGCCGGTTAAATAGTAATCTTCAGCAAAGGCGTCTTTCTCATTCCAGCTATAACCGCGGAAATAAAACGCCGGCGATTGACTGACGACCACTGCCAGCTGTCCTTGCTCACCATCAGGCAATACTTGCATGTCATCATCCAATACGACTAACGTATGCCCCGGTAACGCCATGCCCATCGAGCCTACTGGACATTCATGAGCTAATGCATGGTGCTCGCAGCAGGTCATGCCCGTTTCGGTCTGCCCGTACTGATCGCACACTTTGCAGTTTAGATAAGTTTCCACCCAGTTAACCACTTCGGTATTCAAGGTTTCGCCCGCTGAATTGGCACAGCGTAGTAATAGCTTGGCATTGGCGTCATTGTGAGCTTCTTCAAACACGCCGCTCGATTTCATCATACGAAAGGCGGTCGGTGAAGAGGCCAAATTGGTAATCTTATGACGGACCATAAAGTCGCGGGTATTGGCAGCGTCAAAGCCCGATTCATTAAAATAGGTGGTGACACCCATCAGCAAAGGACCCGTAATCGCGTAATATAATCCATATGCCCAGCCGGGATCGGCCATGTTCCAGTAGTTATCATCGACGCGCAAGTCAATCGCATAGCGCATATATAGATAAAAAGCTGATAGCGCGCTTAATGGCACACTAACGCCTTTTGATTTGCCTACCGTACCTGAGGTAAACATTTGCAAAAACGGCGCATCTTCATCTAACAAAACAGCCTCTACCGTTTGCGGCTGGGTCGCCATCATCTGAGCATAATTATCATCAGACCATTTGCTTTCATTATCAGCTTGCGCATTATTTTTACTGCCAACCATGACCATTTTGGTTTGCTCGGCTAAATCCTCAAACTTGCCGCGATTTTCCTGATTGGTAAAAACCACTTTGGTATTGGCTTTGTCCATCCGATACTTAATCGAATCGTAGCCAAAAGCGGTGAATAATGGTTGATAAACCGCCCCAATCCGCCAAGTCGCCAATACAATGGTGAGCAGCTCAGGCGTACGCGGTAGCATGGTCGCTACTTGCTCACCGACTTTTACGCCATAAGACAGTAATAAATTAGCAATTTGCGCACTTGCCTTATCCAGTTCCGCAAAAGTCATGCGCGTTATGTTGCCAGCGGTATCTTCATGAACTAATGCCAAATTATCGCCGCGACCATCACGTACATGACGACCACAACACGCCATATAGGCATTTAGACGGTCATCTAAATTTTCACCAAATATCTCTGTTAATAGCGCATTCATATCAAAGTTATTATAGTAATCGCTATAGCCAGTTGGGTTTGAAGAAGACGAATTGCTTTGAGACAGGTTGTCTGAAGACAAATTGGTTGAGGACGAAAAATCTATAGAAGAGGTATTCATAAGCTAATCCTTTAGCAATCGAGGGTCACTGACGATATCAGCGCTTTATCAGGAGTAAAACAGTCATATCCTATACACTGTTTTCTCTTATTGTTTGCACTTATTGAATTTCATATGCTCTATTAGTAACGCATTTTTATATTTATTTCAATACATAACGTATCATTTTTAATTTTAATATGGTTTTCTTAGGGAAGATAAACTTATTTTATGCCATTTAAAAATCCTAGCAACGCTTTCTCTTCACAGCTTTGATATTGCTTCGTACGTCCACGGCGCGCTTGCTTATAAGGCTCAAAAAACTGTCCTGCTAAAAAGCGCTCGATGATAACTGGATTGATATAAGAAGCGCGGCAGACAGCAGGTGTATTGCCAAGCTCCTCCGCCACCGCTTTGACCATAGCAGTGACCAGCTGTTGACGCTCATCGCTATTGGGTTCGCTGGCTAATATTGCTTGCCCTTTCGAGGTTTGCAGCTCATCGTATAAATGACTGGCTGCAAGAACACTTGCCATCCAAGTACGAAAGTCTTTTGCGCTATATAAATTGCCGCTATACATCTTGCTCTCACAATCATGACCACAAGTATGTGTGCGTAGATAGTCATTGATATCACTACTGTCGACAACTTGCTTGTTGCCATCATCGTCCAAATATTTAAAAATCTGATAACCAGGCAACTCACTACAGGCCTGCACAATGTCAATTAAACGCTCGTCTTGCAATTCTATATGATGCTCTTTAGCACTTTTACCGACGAAGTCAAACGCCAAACCATTATCGGTTTCACTGACGTGCTTGCTGCGTAACGTACTAAGGCCATAGCTCTTATTGAGCTTAGCATAGCGGCTATTACCGATACGAATTAAGGTCGTCTCCAGCAACTTGACCACTGCCGCCAATACGTTGGCGCGTGATAACGACTGCGCTTCTAAGTCTTTTTCGACTTGCACACGTAGGTTTGGCAACGCCTCAGCAAAACCTATCATGGCATTAAACTTGGCTTGATCGCGCACACGATCCCAGTCGGGATGATACAAGTACTGCTTGCGCGCTTTATCATCGCGGCCTGTCGATTGCAGATGCCCTTTATCATCTTGGCATATCCAAACCTCTGACCACATCGGCGGTATCACCAGCGCATCAAAACGCTGGCGCAACGCTTTATCTTTGACCGTTTCACCTATGGCGTCTTTATAGGTAAAGCCGCGTCCCCAACGCCTGCGTGTAAACCCAGGCTCATTATCACTGACATAGCGTAAGTTGGCCAAGCCAGCCAAATATTCATAATCATGGCGCACATCCTGCATGGTTGTTCGGTCATCTAGCTTCGCCATAATACATACTCGATTGATAAAATAGTCGTTTTAGCATAATCAATTGAGCTTGTTTTTGCTGTTTGTTTGCCACGAGCAAAGTGTAATCGATGTGTAAGAAACACTCTTTAAAGGGTTCTAAATATTCAGCTTTTCAGCCATAATTCGATAACCACCACCACTTAAGTTAAATAAACATCATGAAAAACACTTCTATAAAAACAACCCCTTTATCTAAAACTGATTACGACTCTTGGTTAAATTTATGGCAGCGCTATCTCGCATTTTATGAAACCAGCTTGCCAGCAAGTACGACAGAATCGACGTGGCGCAACCTGCTTGATAATAACGCACCGATTTATGGCTTTGGGGCGTGGCAAGGTGAAAATTTGGTAGGTATCACGCATGTGGTGCTACATCCCAATACTTGGAATACGACAGAGTGTTGTTATTTAGAAGATTTATACGTCAGTGAAGCGGTGCGCGGTCAAGGTGTGGGACGCGCATTGATTGAACAGGTATATGAATTTGCCAATAAGAAAAACTGCAACCGCGTTTATTGGACAACGCAAGAAGGAAATACCACCGCGCGCAAACTCTATGATGTAATTGCCAGCCAAACGGACATGGTGCAATATCGTCAAAACCTATAACGGTTACCAAATATTTTATGACTCAAACTTACCTCAAAAGACAGCCACAAAAAAACGCCAAGCATTAAATACTTGGCGTTAATTGTTCTAACACGAATCTAAAAACCATTATTTACCATAAGTGCATAAATAAGCCGTTTCTACGTCCACTTTTACTTGAAACTTCTTATTGGCTTCAACGGTAAATTGCTCGCCTGCATTAAAGGTTTGCCACTCATCACTTTCTGGCAGCTTAACCGTCAAGGCACCGCTAACGACTGACATAGTTTCAAATTCGCTGGTACCAAACTCATATTCGCCAATTTCCATCACGCCAACGGTAGCCGGCTTGGTCGCTGTTTGAAAAGCAATAGAAGTGACTTTGTTATCAAAATAGTTATTAACGCTTGGCATAATTTTCCTTAATTAAATGTTGGTTGATATTTTAAAGTTGTCTTAAAAGCGGTCTTTTAAATGGTATTAATAATAGTCTAACTTTACAATCCCGCTTTTAGGCTTGCTTCGATAAATTGGTCGAGGTCACCATCTAGCACCGCGCCAGTGTTAAAGGTCTCAACGCCAGTACGCAAGTCTTTAATGCGCGAGTCATCGAGTACATAAGAGCGGATTTGACTGCCCCAACCGACATCAGATTTACCATCTTCAACCGCTTGTTGTGACTCCATACGTTTTTGCATCTCAAGCTCATATAACTTAGCACGGAGCATTTTCATCGCTGTCGCTTTGTTACCATGTTGGCTACGCTCGTTCTGACAAGTAACCACCACGCCACTTGGTTCGTGGGTGATACGTACGGCAGAGTCGGTGGTGTTCACGTGCTGACCACCGGCGCCTGATGAGCGATAGGTATCGATACGCAAATCGGCTGGATTGATATCAATCTCAACGTTGTCATCGATTTCAGGCGACACGAAAACAGCGGCAAACGAGGTATGACGACCATTATTACTATCAAATGGTGATTTACGCACTAAGCGGTGCACGCCAATTTCGGTACGTAACCAACCAAACGCATAATCACCCTTAATCTCAATCGTGGCTGATTTAATCCCAGCGACGCTACCAGAAGACACTTCAATCACGTCAACCTTAAAACCATGTGATTCCGCCCAGCGCGTATACATACGCAGTAGCATTTCTGCCCAATCTTGCGCTTCCGTGCCGCCACTGCCTGACTGGATATCCAAGTAGCAATTGTTTGGATCCATCTCGCCACTAAACATTCGGCGGAATTCTAAATCAGCAACACGCTTCTCTGCATTGTCGAGCTCTGCTTGCACATCAGCAAGCAATGATTCGTCCTCTGCTTCTACCGCCAGCTCTAGCATGGCAGACGCATCTTCCAAAGTCGTTTCAAGCGAAACCACCACGTCGATGACGCCATCAAGCTGACTTTTTTCTTTATTAATCTTGGTCGCGCGCTCTGGATCATTCCATAGTTCGGGGTTTTCTAATTCTAAATTGACTTCTTCTAAGCGTTCTTGCTTACCGTCGAAGTCAAAGATACCTCCGCAAATCCTGCCCACGCTCAGATAAATCTTTGATTTGTTCTTGATACGGATTGATTTCCATAAGTGTTCCTGTCTTTTTAAATAGATATCTCACTGATATGGCGCTATTTTAAATGAGATTGACGCTAAATAGTTGGCTAATTAGTACTGCCTGTATATTAAATAACTTTAAGCTGCCTAAATCGACCAATCTTCTACTGCCCAACGATGGGCAAGCGCGTGCGCATGTAGCGCATCATCGGGTGACACGCAAATAGCCACATCCGCCCACTCGAGCAATGGAATGTCATTTTTGGAGTCTGAGTAGGCATAAGTTTTATCAAAATCCATACCCGCTGATTTTCGCTTATCTATCCATTTATTGAGATGGTAAATTTTACCTTCTTTAAAATTAGGCTTATCCGTTAATTTGCCGGTATAGCGCTCGTTTTTTATTTCAAGTGGCGTCGATAGCACATTGGCGTCTTCAATACCGAAACGCTTGGCAATGGCTGATACTACAAAGTTATTGGTAGCAGAAATAATCACTACTTCATGACCCTTCTCGACATGATGACAGAGCACCTCCATGGCTTTTGGGCGAATGTGCGGCTCGATTTCCGTCTTAATATAATCTTCGCGCAGCTCATGTAATCTTTCCATCGGTAAGCTACTTAAGAATTGTGCGACAAATTCATTATATTCGGTCGCATCAAGCGTACCTTCGATATAATCTTGATAAAACTTTTGATTGGCAGTGCGATACTCAGCTTCGTCAACCAGATTATGCTTAACGATATACTCACCCCATAGGTAATCGCTATCGACATCGAGCAAAGTATGGTCTAAATCAAAGAGTGCCAACTCTTTTGGAGCCTGTCCTGCTTGTGTTGCCTGCATAATGGAGCCTTATTCTTGTTTATTGAGGGAATAATTTTTTAGATATAAATAATTTTTGAAATAAAGAGCTTAAAATAAAGAGTAATGAATATAAAATTTGCAGAATAAACTTTTAGAAGCCAACTATCTACCAAACAAAATTATGCTAACTTGTTTACTTTAATATCTCATTAGCTTATCTTTAGCCTGCTGAATAATAACAATAGAGAAATTTATGAAAGCGCCTGATGATAAAACTGCTTTGTCCAACCGACCGCGACGTCCTGCCCGCTCAATCAGAGAAATCAGGCGACGGCAGTTAGGCAAAAGCTATCAATCGCCTTTAGAGCGTCTGCTTTATGCGCTGTTAAACGCTCTGTTATATGGTTTTGGCGGCTTACTTATCGACCTTGCTATCGTTGTTATTCGCTCAATAGCCGGTATGGGCAATGGCGATATATTCTGGCTATTTACGCCGTTTATGCTAATTTTGGGGGCGTTAACAGGTTTTATCGTCGGTAAAAGCGCCGGTGCTGAAAGCGTCAATGCCTTAAATATCGACGACACCGGTAATAATCATTACCTTAGTGACCACTCTATTCGCCATGATATCTTTCGCGGCCTGATTATCGGCATTATCATTTTTGCCGTTATTTGGCTTATCATGATGCTAATGGCATAACGACCGTTTGCATAAAAAGCATCACAACATAAAAAAAACAGCCATAATTTAACATCTATAAAGAGGATTGGTTACTATAAAACCATCCTCCTTTTTTATAAAATTGCTCTGACTTCTATTGTTCTAACATCTATGGCAATTAATCAGGCATCGCTATTTCTGTTAAGCCAGTTTTAAATTTTTGACAACGCTCAACATAATGTAACGCTGACATTTTTAACATTGCTGCCTGCTCATCGGTCAAGGTTTTGACCACTTTTGCCGGAGCGCCCATCACCAGTGAATTATCCGGAATCTCTTTACCTTCGGTGACCAAAGCTTTGGCACCAATGATACAGTTTTTGCCGATTTTGGCATTATTTAACACCACCGCACCAATACCTATCAAGCTATTATCACCAACTTCGCAGCCATGCAGCATCGCTAAATGGCCAATGGTGACATAATTACCGATTTTAACCTCAATGCCTGCATCGGTATGAATAACACTGTTTTCTTGCACATTACTATAATCACCGATATGAATGCGCTCGTTATCACCGCGAATCACCGCCCCAAACCACACGTTGGCTTTATGACCCAAATATACATCGCCTATCACCCGTGCTGAATCAGCTACCCAGCCATTAAAAGGTACTGCAAACTCTGGCGTTTTGTTTAAATATTGATAAATCATCATCCATCCTTAATCGTTATTTTTATATAAGTTTATAAATGGTAAAAAGTGTGTGGTAATAAAGCTAGCGTAAAAAACGTGTCATAAATAAATGTGACCTAAAGCGTGATAGTTGTAAAGACAGATAAAAACTTTATAGTATAATGCTGCCGCCAATCAATAGAGCAAGTAGCATAAAGCCGTATGCCATTTATCCCTATAAAATAACCATAAAATTTTATACGGACAATCAACGCTCACCAACCCTTTTTAGGATCGCAGTGATGATCAGCAAAAAATATGCCCCTATCATTTTACTATCGACCAGCTTGATGGCTTCCATCCCTGCCCACGCAGACAGTAGCTCTACTAGCAAGGTAGGCGATGTGCTGGCCTTTGCCATACCGGCAGCTGCTTACGGTAGCACTTATTATATGGATGATAAAGAGGGTCGTCAGCAATTTTATTATTCATTTGCGACCAACGTTGCTGCGACGCAAGTGCTAAAGTCAGTGATAGATAAAGAGCGTCCCAATGGCCGTGATGAGGAATCCTTCCCCTCTGGTCATACCTCTATGGCGTTTCAGGGCGCAAGCTTTATTCATAAACGCTATGGCTTAGAATATAGCATCCCTGCTTATATTGGTGCTGGTTTCGTGGCTTATAGCCGTGTTGAAGCCGATGAGCATGATGTGACTGACGTATTGGCGGGAGCAGCCTTAGGGGTTGCCAGCAGTATGTATTTAACCAAAAGCTATTATGACGACCAATTGCATATCGCCACCAATTTAGCACCCGACTATTACGGCTTATCGGTTCATTATAATTTTTAAGGCTTTAGATTGCTTGTAGATATAGTCAATTCGATGTAAAAACGATATGGCGAGTCTATTTTATTTGGCATCAACTATACAACCTGTTTAGAATAAAAACGCTTTTGATATTGCCTCAATTTTTGATTAAATAACAACCGTTTTAACATTATGCCCATTTTATCCGCCTTCCTCACCTTAAGGTGCTAGCCCTTAACGCAAAACTCTAGTATAATGCGCAAAATCTGTGCCAAAGCGAGCGGACATGATGTAAGTTACTTATTCACCCCTTAGTGAATCCTGTACCTTTTCATCTATGATGTCTTCTCGCTTTTTTGTGGAAAAATTTTGGCGCTGTCTCTTTTATTATGGTTATTTAGCCGCAGTTAAATAGCAATAATCAAAAAAGCAGCGCTTTATTTTAACCTAAAAATAGCACAGCACTCACTAATAACAGCGGAGGCAACCCTTGAATTCATCGGCAGAAATACAAGCAATTTTGGCACTAGCAGACGGTACGATTTTTCGCGGTTTGAGTATCGGTAGTCTTGGTCATCATGTCGGTGAGGTGGTATTTAATACAGCCATGACAGGGTATCAAGAAATCCTAACCGACCCAAGTTACGCACGCCAACTGGTCACGCTTACTTATCCGCACATTGGCAATACCGGTACCAACGCTGAAGATGTAGAGTCTGGTAATGGTCATCAAGTATGGGCTGAAGGTCTTATCATCCGCGATGCGACCATGGTTACCTCAAACTTCCGCAACTCAGAGTCATTGAGTGATTATTTACAGAGCCATAATACCGTCGCCATTGCTGATATTGATACCCGTCAATTGACCCGCCTATTACGTGATAAAGGTGCACAAAACGGCTGTATCATGACCGCTTCTAACGGCGCAACGATTAGCAGCGAAGATGAACAGCAAGCGATTAAATTGGCACAAGAATTTGCTGGTATCGAAGGTATGGACTTGGCAAAAGAATGCTGTACACCGACGATATTTGAATGGACCGCCGGTAGCTGGGATTTATCAGACACCCTACTTAACCGTGATGTAGCTGGTAGCCATGATAGCGGTACAGGCGGCTTCTTTAAACATTTGGGCACGCACGTCGAAGCAAAATACAATGTCGTCGCCTATGACTTCGGTAGCAAAACCAATATCCTACGTATGCTAGTAGACCGCGGCTGTCATGTCACTGTCGTACCCGCGCAAACACCTATCGCAGACGTGCTGGCGATGAATCCAGACGGTATCTTCTTATCAAATGGTCCTGGCGATCCAGCTGCCTGTGATTACGCTATCGATGCGGTACGCCACATTATTGAAGAAACGGACATTCCAACCTTTGGTATCTGCTTAGGTCATCAGCTGATTGGTCTTGCCAGCGGTGCAAAAACCATCAAAATGAAAACTGGTCATCATGGTGCCAACCATCCTGTACAAGACCTAGCCACGGGTACGGTTATGATTACCAGTCAAAACCATGGTTTTGCCGTTGATGAAGACACCCTGCCTGACAATGTTAAATCGACCCATCGCTCATTATTTGACGGTACTAACCAAGGTATTGAGCTGACCAATAAGCCAGTCTTTAGTTTCCAAGGTCACCCAGAAGCCAGCCCTGGCCCGCATGATGCTGCGCCATTGTTTGATAAATTTGCCGATATGATGGCAGCGGCAAAAGCGTAAGTTATCGATAATTAGCCGTAAGCAAATAATCAATATAAAGCTTGAAGCACAGATGGTGGTTCAAGCTGCACCATAGCAGACACGATAAGCGTTATTGAACATATCGTTAAAATACAGATTACTCAAAATATCACCCAAACGAAGGTAGCCCTAACTATGCCAAAACGTACCGACATAAAAAGCATTCTTATCATTGGCGCAGGCCCTATCGTCATCGGCCAAGCATGTGAGTTTGACTACTCAGGCGCGCAGGCGTGTAAAGCGCTAAAAGAAGAAGGCTACCGCGTCATCTTGGTCAACTCAAACCCTGCAACCATCATGACTGACCCAACCATGGCGGATGCGACCTATATCGAGCCAATTACGTGGCAAACGGTTGAACAAATTATAGCTAAAGAACGTCCGGATGCTATCTTGCCAACGATGGGCGGACAGACGGCGCTAAACTGTGCTTTAGACCTAGACAAACATGGCGTCTTGACCAAATACAACTGCGAATTGATTGGCGCGACCAAAGATTCAATCGAGATGGCGGAAGACCGCAACTTATTTGATAAAGCCATGAAGCGTATTGGCCTTGAGTGTCCACGCGCTGAAACAGCCGAAACCATGGAAGAAGCCTTTGCGACCCAAGAAAAAATGGGCTATCCGTGTATCATTCGCCCGTCATTTACGATGGGTGGTTCAGGTGGCGGTATCGCTTATAACCGTGACGAATTTATCGAGATTTGTGAGCGCGGTTTTGACTTATCACCAAACCATCAATTGCTTATCGATGAATCGTTAATCGGTTGGAAAGAATATGAGATGGAAGTGGTCCGTGACAAAAACGACAACTGCATCATCATTTGTGCGATTGAGAACTTTGACCCAATGGGTGTGCATACCGGCGACTCCATCACAGTTGCCCCAGCACAAACCTTGACCGACAAAGAATACCAAATCATGCGTAATGCTTCATTAGCAGTACTGCGTGAAATCGGCGTTGAAACGGGTGGCTCAAACGTGCAGTTCGGTATCAACCCTGAGACTGGTCGCATGGTCGTCATCGAGATGAACCCACGCGTATCACGCTCATCAGCATTGGCCTCAAAAGCCACTGGCTTCCCGATTGCTAAAATCGCAGCAAAATTGGCGATTGGTTATACGCTTGATGAATTGCAAAATGACATCACGGGTGGCAAAACGCCAGCGAGCTTTGAGCCTGCACTTGATTATGTTGTGACGAAAATCCCTCGTTTTAACTTTGAAAAATTCCCGCAAGCCGATAATGTTTTATCAACGCAGATGAAATCGGTTGGCGAAGTGATGGCAATCGGTCGTAACTTCCAAGAGTCGATGCAAAAAGCATTGCGCGGGATGGAAACTGGCAATGATGGTTTTGATGAGCAAATCGACTTATCAAAAGTAAGCATTGAGAAAGCCCGTAGCGAGATTAATAATCGCTTAACCATTCCAACCCCTGAACGTATTTATTATATTGCTGATGCTTTCCGTATTGGGATGAGCGTCGATGAAGTGTTTAACTTAACCAAAATTGACCCATGGTTCTTGGTACAAATCGAAGATATCGTCAAAACTGAAGCACAAGTTAAAGCGTTAGGTTTTGGCGGTTTAACTGAGCATAATTTACGCAGCTTTAAGCGTAAAGGTTTGTCAGATTTGCGTTTGGCGAAACTGCTTGGCGTCTCACAGAAGCAGCTACGCACCAAGCGTTGGGATTTAAACGTTTATCCAGTCTATAAACGCGTCGATACCTGTGCCGCAGAGTTTGCGACTAGCACCGCTTATATGTATTCAACGTACGATAGCGAATGTGAAGCCAATCCTACCGATAATAAGAAAATCATGGTTATCGGCGGTGGTCCTAACCGTATCGGTCAAGGTATCGAGTTTGACTATTGCTGTGTCCATGCGGCGCTTGCCATGCGCGAAGATGGTTATGAAACCATCATGGTTAACTGTAACCCTGAAACGGTTTCAACCGATTATGACACCTCTGACCGCCTCTACTTTGAGCCAATCACACTTGAAGATGTGTTAGAGATTGTCCGTATCGAAAATCCTGATGGTGTGATTGTACAGTTTGGTGGCCAAACGCCATTGAAACTGGCGCGCGCGCTTGAAGCTGCTGGCGTTAAAATCATCGGTACTAGCCCAGATGCGATTGACCGTGCTGAAGACCGCGAACGCTTCCAGCATATGATTCAGCAATTGAATCTTATTCAACCAACCAATGCTCTAGCGACGAGCTTAGAAGATGGTTTGGTTAAGGCAAAAGACGTTGGTTATCCGTTGGTGGTACGCCCGTCTTATGTACTCGGTGGTCGCGCGATGGAAATCGTTTATAACGAAGATGAATTAAGACACTACTTGCGTACTGCGGTACAAGCGTCAAACGAAGCACCGGTATTGTTAGACCGCTTCTTAGATGACGCTATCGAAGTCGATGTCGATTGTGTTAGCGACGGTACTGACGTCGTCATTGGCGGTATCATGCAGCATATCGAACAAGCTGGCGTGCATTCTGGTGACTCAGCCTGTTCACTGCCGCCTTACTCATTGTCTGATGAATTGTGTGACGTTATGCGCGCGCAAACCGTTGCGATGGCAAAAGAGCTTGGCGTAATTGGTCTAATGAACGTCCAGTTTGCGGTAAAAGGTGAAACCGTTTATATCTTAGAAGTGAATCCACGTGCGGCGCGTACTGTGCCTTTCGTTTCTAAATGTATCGGTACTTCTTTGGCGCAAATCGCGGCGCGCTGTATGGCTGGCACGTCATTAAAAGACCAAGGTTTTACCACTGAAATCGTTCCTGCATTTTTCGCGGTAAAAGAAGCAGTATTCCCATTTGCTAAGTTCCCTGGTGTTGACCCAATCTTGAGTCCTGAGATGAAATCAACCGGTGAAGTGATGGGCGTTGGTAAAACCTTTGGCGAGGCATTCTACAAAGCGGTCATCGGTAGTAACGAGCGTCTGCCAGGTCTACCTGTTGAGGGCGAAACCAAAACTGTCTTTATCTCGGTACGTGATAGCGATAAAGAACAAGTCGCCCCTATCGCCCGTCAGCTTATCGACTATGGCTTTAAAATCGTTGCCACCACTGGTACGCAAAAAGTACTTAGCGATAACGGTATCGAGTGTAAGCAAATCAATAAAGTCACCGAAGGTCGCCCACATATCGTCGATGCCTTGAAAAATGGTAAAATCGACCTTATTATCAATACCACTGAAGGCAAACAGGCACAAGAGGATTCATTCTCTATCCGCCGTAGTGCCTTACAAGGTAAAGTCTTTTATGTGACAACCTTAGGCGCGGCAGATGCGGTTTGTAAATCTTATGCCATCGACTTACCGTTTGATGTGTATAAGCTACAAGATTTGCACGAACAAGCAAAGACTATCGCATAGCTCTATTGACTTGGCGGCATAATTTCAGTAGATTAAGCATAACTGCAACGCTTATTTAATAGCTGCTGCAAAACTTGTTATCTATTTTTATATAACAGTAGTGCTTAATAACAGTAGTGCTTAAAAAAACAAAGTTTTAAAAAGATAGACCTAAAAAGCATAGTGGCTAAACTGCGACTATGCTTTTTATTACGTAAGGTTCATGTGTATCATCTATCAGTGTATATACGCTCATAGATAAGCGCGCATTTACTGATGACGCCGTCTAAACCTCATTCTTTTTATATCTTCACATACTCATTGCAACAACACTGACACCATCTCACTATTCACTAGGAGATGGTGTGGTGTTATTGGTTTAAGGAAAAAACATGCAACGTTATCCCATGACTCCGCAAGGACATGCGGCTCTAGAAGCCGAATTAAAACAGTTAAAAAGTGTCGACCGTCCCCGCATCACCGCTTCTATCGCTGAAGCTCGCGAACACGGCGATTTAAAAGAAAATGCTGAATATCATGCAGCTCGCGAACAACAAGGTTTTTGTGAAGCGCGTATCCGTGATATCGAAGCAAAACTTGGCGGCGCGCAAGTGATTGACCCGACGACATTGCCAAAAGATGGTCGTGTGATATTCGGCGTCAGCGTCGTTATTGAAAATATGGACACCGAAGAAGAAAAACAGTACAAAATCGTTGGTGACGACGAAGCAGACTTTAAAGCTGGCAAAATCTCAGTCAACTCGCCGATTGCGCGTGGTTTGATTGGTAAATCTGAAGGCGACGAAGCCCGTATTGAAACGCCAAAGGGTGTGGTTGAATACGAAATCATGAAAGTGATTTACGATTAATCTGGTTGGCTTTTATAGTGAGTAAAACAGTAATTTTCTTAAGAAGGATATAAAGTAAAGCACACAAAAAGTTATCGTTTATAGGAGAGCAGTTACACAACGCTGCTTTTCTACTCAATTCGTTTTGGCGCATAATTGTTGAGTTGAGATGGCTAAATAATTAGGCGCATGGCACATGCTTAGCTATTCATTAAAATAACGACGGATAAATCAGTAATTCGATAGTTTATGATTTAATCGTTTGATAACACGCTTCGATAGATAGCTTATATCGTTTGGCGGTTTATGACTATTATTAGTACTGCATTAATACTGCTACCCTCGTTGACCTGCTCTGTATAGTCAACGAGGGTATTTTCATCTAAGTGTTTGTCATTTTTGTTTTACTTATTATAACTTTAAAGGACTTTATTATGACCACTACTATTCATCGCTCATCAGGTAACATGCAAAAAACAGCGACATTTACTGCAGTATCAGCACTGTTGGCAGGCGCAATGATGTCTATCGCCACAGCCAATGCCGCGCCTGAGATAGCGGTTAGCTCGTCTGTTGGTAGCACGACGGTGGTTGAGCAATATTCTGATGGTAAAACGGCGGTCATCACCGCAACACCGAATAGCATCACCATGCAAGATGGCATGCCGTTTGCGGTGACACAAGTGACCAATGTGCCGCGCTATACGGTTCGTCAAGTCGCCAGTAATGGTACTAGCAATACCGTCGTCACCCAAGGCAGTGCCACAGTGACGAGCGTGCCTGTGACCAACCAGATGACCAATCAAACCAGCAGAGTTGATGTCATAGCCGTGCCGACGACTAGTGTGACAGAAGTCTTGCCTTTGACGACGGCTACCCAATTGCCAGTCCTCAATGCGCCAACGACAACCGTAGTAACGAACCAACCTGCAACGACGCAAATCGTATCTACCTCTTTAGACGCTCTGCAACTGACCCCGACTTTTAGTACGCCTGGCGTGGTCAATGCACAAACCAAAGTCATGAAGATATTAAAAAACAAAGACGGTCGTGAAGTGGCCGTACCAGCGAATCATATCGCGCCTGGTGACGTCATCGAATATCACACCACTTATACCAATACCACAGCACAGCCTGTCACTGATATCAATGCGATGGTGTCATTGCCAAACGGCGTTCAATTGGTATCATTAAACAGTCCACTACCAACGTTTGCGACCACTGGCGGCGACAGCTATCAAACTATCCAACAAGTTGGCAATACTGTAGTCGTTACGGAAAACTATTCTGGACTAAAATGGAACTTGGTTGACCTTCCTGCTAACGCACCGCAAACGGTTGTTATACGCGCTAAAGTTCAGTAACGACTACCGCGTATAAAAACATATTTGCTAAATAACTGCTCTAAAAGTTCTGCTAATGCAGGGCTTTTTTGTTTGTAAAGAATATAAACGACAAAGCTCTTTTTGATAGTAATTTTTCAGCGATAATAAATTATTGGCATCTAACGACACCATCTGTCGTGTTATTTCTAATATTCTTCTATAAATACAATGACTTAACGTTAATTTTGTTAAAATAGCCTTTCATTAATGCATTGGTAAATATCGTTTATGGCAACCATCAATTATGAACGACTACAAGGCAAGCTCAATATTTTAGCCGACGCTGCTAAGTATGATGTCTCTTGCTCATCCTCCGCTGGTACGCGCAAAAACCAAGGCGGTGGCCTCGGTGATGCCTCAGCAACCGGTATCTGTCACAGCTATACCGAAGATGGTCGCTGCGTTAGCTTGCTCAAAATTCTGCTGACCAATCATTGTATTTACGACTGTGCTTATTGTACCTCGCGCAAAAGCAATGACACCCCGCGCGCCGCTTTTAGTGTCGAGGAAGTCGTTGATTTAACCATGCAATTTTATCGCCGTAATTATATCGAAGGGCTTTTTCTCAGCTCAGGTATTTTTAAAAGTGGGGATTATACGATGGAGCGCTTGGTCGAAGTCGCCAAAATATTACGTACCCGTGAACGCTTTAATGGCTATATCCATTTAAAAACTATCCCCGGCGCGTCAAAAGAATTGTTATTAGAAGCGGGATTATATGCTGATCGTCTTAGCGTCAATATTGAGATTCCGACGATATCTGGTCTGGCTTTACTCGCACCAGAAAAGTCGCATGAGCAATTAAAAGCACCAATGCAAACGGTAAAAGAAGAAATCATCACTATCCGTGAAAGCCGTAAAACCCATAAAAAAGCACCAAAATTTACCCCAGCCGGTCAAACCAGTCAAATGATTGTTGGCGCCAGTAATGAAACTGATTTGCAAGTCATACAGCTATCGAGTCATTTTTATAAGCAATATGATCTTAAGCGCGTCTACTATTCTGGCTATGTGCCGATGTTGGCAGATAGTCGCCTGCCAGCGATTGGAACGCCTGTGCCGATGATACGTGAAAACCGTCTGTATCAAGCCGATTGGCTGATGCGCTTTTATGGTTTTGGCGCGCACGAAATCGTTGAGCCTGACTCGCCATTTCTAGACTTAGATTGCGACCCAAAACTCGCTTGGGCAATCCGCCATCGTGAGCATTTTCCCGTTAATATTCAAACCGCCACTTACGAGATGATTGTACGCATTCCCGGCATCGGTACCAAAACGGCTAAAAAGATAGTAAAAGCACGCAAGTTTAATCAGTTGACGCTTTATCATTTAAAAAAAATGGGTGCGGCGGTCAACCGTGCAAAATATTTTATCGCTACGACGGGTAAAAACGAGCATCTTGCGCATTTAACGCGTGATAATTTCCGTCAATACGTACTGGCGCAAACGCAGACCAAGTATAAAGACCAACGTAATGGGCAGTTGGCGCTGTTTTAATCCAATAGGAACATAAATGTCACAACTGATGCAAAACCATGACTATATTGTCGGTCAATTAACGCCCATTATTGTGCTTTATGAGCCAAGTTTTGAAGGTTGGCTGAGTGCGGTATTTTATGTCTATGCCAACCGCTTACAAGAGGATGAATCCTTACAGTTAATTGCTCAAGACTGCTATGTACCCTCGTTAATTGCTAATTCAACCAGCATCGAGACCAATGACGAACATGTGGAGCGAGTACTAGCAAAGCTTAATCAACTATTAGGTCGTTCAGGTATGCGTAATATTCTGTGGGGATTTTTATCAGAAAAAGACCATATCGGCACCACTTTATTTCAGGTGGTTAAATATGCCATCGACTACCCTAGCCGCGCTATTATGGAAGATTTGGGTAATCTCAATGTTTTGGAGTTGGTACAAACCGTCAAGTCTGTCGCTCGTGAGAAGCACCGTATGGAAGCCTTTGTACGTTTTGAGCACACCACTGACGACATTTACTTTGCCCGCGTTGAGCCTGATTTTAATGTGTTGCCCTTGATTGGTGAGCATTTTCGGCAGCGCTACCAAGATCAGCATTGGGCAATTTATGATGTGGCGCGCGGCTATGGTATTTATTATGACAAAAGTAAAAGTACGCCGTCGCGCCCTGCTGCCTTGCAAACTATTACAGACTTAGACGATGCCGTACTGCGTAATCCTGCTAGTATTCATAGTCAAGATGAGCAGCGCTATCAAAAGTTTTGGCAAGGTTACTTTACCAACGTCAATATCAAAGAGCGTAAAAATCCGCGGCTGCATAAGCAATATCTGCCGCAGCGCTATTGGAAATATCTCAGTGAGAAGCAAGTGCTGCCAAATGCTGAGCATCTACAAAAACGCCGCTAGTTTATTAAGATTAATACTAAGGTTAACAGTCATTAAATGATTAATCTTAGCTAAAAAAAGTATGGCAAATTCGACCTTATCTTTTTATCTTGGTGGTTGAGTTTTCGGCGCTTTTAACTGACAATAGCAGCTTGATATCTTATTTGGTGACCGACGCTATTATGAAAGTTATGCGCTTACTGTCGTCTTTAAAGCATGATGAATCCGAGCGCGGTATTTTTCATCTTGGACGCGCTTTGGTTAAAAATGAGCATACTTCCATCATTATCTCCAGCGCTGATGAAGAAAATGACTTGGTCAAACGTCTAAAGCGTGACGGCAATATTTACCATCAGCTCTATATGAATAAAAAATCTTGGCTGTCACTGCTACAAGTCGCCCCGCTACGCCGCCTGATTGAAAAATACGACCCCGACGTCATTCATGTACATTCACGCACACCCGCATGGATACTGCATTTGGCACTGCGCCGTGCGCGCGTCAAGCGCCGACCAAAACTGGTCTCGACCATGTATGGCTTTTATCCGATTAATAAATACTCACAAGCGCTGCTTGATGTCGATACCATCATCACGGTCTCTGATAGTGTCACCAATTATCTAAAAAAAGGCCTGCGCCGTGAGGACCTAGAACCCAAGGTCATTAAGCGTATCTATCGCGGTGTCGATACGCGCCGTTATCCGTATCGGCATAATCCTTCTGTTTATTGGTTGCGGCACACTTTTGCTGAATATCCTGAGCTTGAACATAAAAAATGGCTGGTCTTTCCGACCATCATTGGCAATGAATATGGGCAAGAATGGCTGATTGATATTTTGGGCAATCTACAAGAACAGTTTCCCAATATTCACGCCATTATTATGGATGAAGATTACCGCGAGGGCGACGTCGCGCATGAAGACTTTCGCCAACGTAGCAATACGTTAGGGCTTTCTGAACGTATTACCTATGTCGGTAGTAAGCGTAACGACATGCGCGAGTGGCTGTCAGCCGCCAATATTGTCATGGCGCTTGCTAACGAGCCTGAATCTATCGGTATCAATGCCCTACAGGCGATTCATTTAGGCACGCCAGTGATTGGTTGGGATCAAGCGGCGTTTAGCGAGATTTTACAACCGCTTTATCCGCAGGGTTTGGTTAGAAAGTACAATGCCAAGGCACTTTGTAAAGCGGTACGCAATCAGCTAGAAAGTGTTACGCGTCCTGAAATGACCACCAAATTCACCATGCGTGAGATGATTGAGCAAACCCTTGCGGTATATCAAGAGCTGTATGAAGAATCGCTTGCAGAAGCGCAGGCGGATGCAGCAGCGGTCAAAAGAATTAGAAACAGCCTTAGCAAGGCGTCTAAATCCATTCCTGAATCCCCTTATGTAAAAATCGAACCAGCGGATAAAATCACCAAAGTCAGGTTGCTTAAAAACACTACTAAAACGACCGATGCTAAAGTGCTAGAGACTAAAGTTCTAGAGGCTAAAACCGCAGACATGAAAGCGACAGATACTAAGGAAATACAAGTGAAAGTAACAGAATCAGTAAAATCAGCCGATGATTCAAAAGCAACTCAAGACAATACCGAATAACTTACTCATAACCATCTATTTTCAGCAAAAAAAGCGCTGCTTCTATTTCTAGAAGTAGCGCTTTACATGATAATGAATAATTTCTAAAACTCTTTTAAAACACCCAATAACGTTAATTAATCTCTAACATTAACTTAATAAGTCGTGGGCGTATGCGCACTTACGATACGAGTTACACCGTCAGTAGGATTGATAAAAGTGTGCGGTTTAATCGTATCAATCACATAACTGTCACCTTCATTCAGCAGATAAGTCGTCTCTTCAATGCGAATCAATACCTTGCCTTCAATGACAGTGCCTATCTCTTCACCTTCGTGAGCGATTTTTTCTTCCGTCGAGCTATTAGGCTGATAAGTCTCAATCAAAAACCCAAGATTTTTAGTGGTGCTACAATTATATACCTGCTTTAGAGACACTCTACTGCTTGGCTCGCTCAGCTCTATCAAATCTTTTGGCGTAACCACCACACGTGCTTTAGGCTCTTTCCACTCATCACTAAAAAAGGTCGTTAAATCAGACCCTAGCACCAGCAAAATCGCCTTTAGCGTATTCACCGCTGGGCTGACTTTGTTACGCTCAATCGAACTGATTGAGGTATTAGTAACCCCTGCCATCCTTGCCAGCTTGCGTTGCGAGTAGCCTTTTGCAAGGCGCAGCTGATTGATTTTTTTACCGATATCTTCTTCTGGCTGTCCATCCATCTCGAGCACGGACGGCGCCTCATCAGACTCTAACCCGTCTTCCTCATCGCTATTAACGTCATCAGTATCAGCCTCGTCTTCGAGCGAATTCATCTCATTTTCGGGCGCAGCGCCCTCTTTTTCGATATCGTTTTCTGCACTATTATGAACCGTGTTTTTTGCTGGCATAGTGGATAAATTCCTTGAATAGAAATTTCGACAAATCGTCTTGTGCATAATTTAACTCAGGATGCCATTGTACACCAATCATAAATGGATGTTTTATTAAGCTGATCGCTTCCACCAATCCATCCGGTGCGCGTGCCTCGACAAACAAATCCTTACCTACTTTATTGATGGCTTGTTTGTGCAACGAATTGACGAGCCATTTTTCACCAAACGCCGCCAGTCGACCCTCAGGTTGGATAATCACGTCATGCACCGGCTGATATTGCACCTCAAGTGGCTGGGTATTGTCCTCCAAATGCGGCTCATAAAACCCTTCTACTTCGCGCCAATCTGGGTGCAAGCTGCCATCAAAATAGACATTCATCTCTTGCAAGCCTCGGCACACTGCCAATAAAGGCGTACCAGAGTTTTCTGCATGAGCAAGCAGCTTAAAGCTTAGCTCATCACGACCTAAGTCCTGCTTTTCTTCAATATGTGAAGCGCCATAACGCGCAGGCGCAACATTACTATAACTGCCCGTCAATAAAATGCCATCAGCAATGGCAATCAAAGCCGCGAAGTTTTCATTTTCAGCAGCGGTGTTCGGCAGCAAGATAGGATTACCACCATAAAAATGGACGGCATCGATATATTTCTGATACACCGCTTGCGCGGGTTGACCGTCAACCATCTTATGGCAGGAGACAATGGCAATAATGGGTCGATAAGTTTGCATTTTATTCTTCCTTGAATGTGATATATGAGCCTCAAATCTTCTATATGCCGAGATTTCGTTGATTAAAATCTAACACAGTCTTTTGGATAATGTAAACTATAAACTTCATTTTTAGTTAATAAAAACTCTATTGGATATAATTAATTACTTTTTAATAGTTTTAAATATTAATTGACAACTATAAATTTCAGTCATATATTGAAGGGCATCAGTAAGACAAAAGGTTAATAACAGTACTTACAACCTTGATGTCATCACTGATGAAAACAAAGCTAAGAACAATGCTAAGTGATTCATTTTGCAGTAGAAATATTACGCAATCACATGAAAAGGATACTTAGTAAGCTGAACAATGTGGTATCAGCCATGGCATTTATAAGTGCTGTTTTATTTAGAAACACTGTTTTATTTGACGTTATTCACAATCTTGACTTGTCAATTATGAATGACAGCGACCATAAACGGCGCAACCATAATCAGAGTAAAAATCAACATCAATAGGGATAATAGACATGACGACAACCAATGGAATGGTCGAATCTGCAAATAATACGGAATATGTGTATGTTGCAGCGGGGGATATCAATGGATTACTTCGTGGTAAGCGCATCCCCTTCAATCAGATGGAAAAAGCAGAAAATGGCGCGATACGATTGCCATTATCGATTTTAGGAGTCGATATCTGGGGTGCGGATGTTATCGAATCCTCTCAGTGCAATGGTGATATCGATGCCATCGCCCGTCCTACTGGCCGCGCCGCTTATCCGCTGCTCAATACCAGTGCGCCCTCATCGCTATTGCCCGTTTGGCTTTATACCGAAGACAACGAGCCTTATTACGGTGACGCACGCCACGTCTTAGATTACGTCAGCAAAAAATTCAAAGCATTGGGATTAACGCCGGTTATGGCAACAGAGCTTGAATTTTATTTGATTGATTACACCGAAGGCGAAACGCCAAAACCGCCTATTCGCCCAAAGAGTGGCTTAAGACTGAATAAAACTTCTATCTTAAGTATCAATGACTTATTGCAGTTTGATGAGTTTTTAGATGAAGTCTATGAGCAATGTAAGAAGCTCGATATTCCGGTTGATGCGGCTTTGGCTGAGAACGGTTGTGGTCAATTTGAAATCAACCTACTACACGTCGATGACCCCTTAAAAGCCGCTGATGATGCCATCTTATTTAAGCAAGTGGTTAAATCAGTCGCAGCACGCCGCAAACTGACGGCCACTTTTATGGCTAAACCTTTTGGTTTGCAATCAGGTAATGGTTTTCATGTACACTGCAGCCTGCTTGATAAAGATGGCAACAATGTCTTTGATGACGGCTCAGAAGAAGGGTCAGATATCTTGCGCCATGCGGTCGCTGGCTTATTAAAAACCATGTCAGACTGTACCTTGTTATTTGCGCCGCACGTCAACTCTTATCGCCGCTTTACCCCAGGTACACTGGCACCAAACAATGTGTCATGGGGCTATGAAAACCGCACCGCCGCCGTACGCATCCCTGGTGGCGACTCACAAGCACGCCGTATCGAGCACCGCGTATCGGGAGCCGATGCCAACCCTTATCTGGTCTGTAGTGCGGTATTGGCAGGCATGCTTTATGGCATCGAAAACAAGCTTGAAGCGCCAGAGCCGGTCAATAGCATCACTTACAACGAAGCCGAGCTTAAAACCTTGCCATTAGATTGGCTATCCGCCATCCGCAAATTTGAAAGCAGCGACATCATTGATTCATTGTTTCCAAGTGAGATGATTGAGCTATTGATTGCGGTCAAAAAACAAGAAGCAAAACGCTTTGCTCAGCAAGTGACCAACCTTGAATACCTCACCTATTTACAGGATGTTTGATATGTCAAATAGCAACTTAAATAGCAGCGCAGCAACGAGCCCAAACCTATCCTCGAATAACACGCGCAATATCCCGCATTATTCAGATAAAGGTCAATATCCTGATAGCTATTATGCGGCCAGCCGTAATCCTAAGCCGGATAGACCAACCCTAAAAAACGATATCCAAGTGGAAATCTGTGTGGTCGGCGGCGGTTATAGCGGCTTATCAACGGCGCTACACCTTATCGAAACTGATCATGAAGTGGTGGTACTAGAAGGCGCGCAAATTGGTTGGGGCGCATCAGGGCGTAATGGCGGTCAAATCGTCAACGGTCTTAACGCCAGCCTACAAAAAATTAAAAAGTCTTATGGTCAAGAAAACGCAAACTTCGTCGGTCAGCTTGTGACCCGTGGTGGCAAAATCATTCGGCGCTTTGTTGCTGATTATAATATTGACTGCGACCTTAAAGAGAAAAATATCTTTGCCGCGTTAAATAACGGTCAATTAAAAGACTTACAAGAGACGCATGCCCTATGGGAAAGCCATGGTATGCATGATCGAGAAATGCTCGATAAACATGGTATCCAAGAGCACATAAAAACAGACGCCTATGTGGGCGGTATTATTGACCATTCAGGTGGTCATATCCATCCGCTAAATCTAGCGCTTGGTGAAGCCGCTGCTATCGAAAAATCTGGCGGTACTATCTACGAAAACACCTTGGTGGTTGATATTGAGTATGCCGATGACTCTATCAAAATCATCACCGAGTTTGGCACCGTTACTTGTAAGCAAGCGGTTCTATGCGGTAATGCCTATCTCAATAAAGTCATACCCAAGCTGACGGACCGTGTCATGCCCGTCTCAACGCAGATTATCGCCACCGAACCATTGGGTGATTTGGCAGACCAATTACTACCAACCGATGTCTGTGTCGAGGATGTTCGCTATATTCTTGATTACTATCGCCTGTCGGCAGATAAGCGCATGTTATTTGGCGGTGGTACGGTCTACGGTGGTCAAGACCCCGCTGACATCACAGCCAAAATCAGACCAAATATGAATAAGATTTTCCCAGAGCTACGTGATGTCAAAATTGACTACGCGTGGAGTGGTAACTTTGCCTTGTCTTTTTCTCGAGTACCTCAAATGGGCAAACTACATGACCGCGTCTATTTTGCGCATGGTTATAGTGGTCATGGCGTGACAGGCTCGCATTTGTTTGGACAAATCTTGGCCGATGCCATCAATGGTAACACCAGAGAGTTTGATAATTTTGCCAAGATTCCTTGGATTCCGTTCCCAGGTGGCCGCGCCCTACGCGTGCCTTATTCTGTGATGGGCTCATGGTGGTATGCGCTAAAAGACACGACTGGCATGTAAATACGTCAAAGCCTCTAAATCATTAACGTTGATTGATACATCTTGCATGCAATGTTAATTATTTAGAGGCTGGCGTGACATAAATCTGTCATAGCAATGGATTGTTGTGATAGAGCTCGATAGAAAGCGAATGCACTGATGCGCTACTGCCTATCGAGCACCAACCATAAAACAGAGCTTGTTCCAAACAATGAGGTTTTACAGGGAGCGTAAGTATGAACATGAAACTCAGCGAGGCTGTCGAAGGGCAGTATCATAACAAGCGAGTATTTCTAACCTTAATAGTAGCAGCCGCCATTTACTTGGCTTTTGCTTGGCTATCGACCATCCGTGACCCCAATGAATCTTGGGGTGCTTTATCTCTATTACCCACATTATTAGTGCTGGTCACTGCTGTTGTTTCTAGACGACCGTTTGAGTCTATGATTGCAGGCTGTGTCGCGGGCCTCGTGATGCTCAATCCGTTTGATTTGGTGTCCCCTTTTGCCGACAATATGTCGATGGTACTCGGCAATGAAACCATTATCTGGATTGTACTTGTCTGCGGGCTGATGGGTGGTCTTATTCAGCTGCTTGAGATTAGTGGTTGTCTCGATGGCTTTAGTGAATGGCTACAAAAAATCATCAAATCACGCCGTCAATCATTATTAGCTACTTTTGCCTTAGGCGTCGTGGTTTTTATTGATGATTATTTAAACTGTCTAGCCGTATCAACTTCTGTCAAAAAGCTCACTGATGTCTATAACGTCTCGCGTGAGAAACTCGCTTATATTGTCGATTCAACCGCCGCACCTATGTGTATCATCGTTCCTATCTCTACTTGGGCGGTCTATTTTGCCGGTCTATTAGAAGAGAATGGTGTGGCTGGAGACGGTGAAGGTATCGGGCTTTATATCAGTGCTATTCCTTATATGGCTTATGCTTGGTTTGCACTTTTAATTGTATTTTTAGTAGCTTATGGCATTTTGGGTGATTGGGGTCCGATGAAAAAAGCCGAGGCTCGCGCCAAAGCAGGTAATCCTGTCCCTGAAGCCTTTGTAGAAGAGCAATTGGTTTCAAACGTTCAGGCCAAACGCAAGCTATCGTTTAAAGCCAACATCATGAACTTTGCCTTCCCAATGATTTTATTGATTGTTTCAACGGTTTATTTTGAAATTGATTTATTACGTGGCGCGCTATTGACTTGTTTTGTCACGGTTGTGGTGTATTGGATACAAGGTATTTTAAGCTTTGAGACTCAAGTTGAGGCCATTTTTAAAGGCTTTAAAGTGATGCTCTATCCCTTATCAACGGTAGTCGGCGGTTTTTTCCTAAAAGCCATCAATGACGAGCTGGGTATGACCTCATACGTGATTGAGGCTATCACGCCATATATGACGATTGTCATCTTCCCTGCTGTTATCTTTGCGGTCATGGCATTCCTAACTTTTGCCACCTCATCAAGCTGGGGACTATATGTCCTTGCCATGCCAATTGTATTCCCAATATCGTTAGCGCTTGGTGTGAGCACGCCACTGATGATTGGGGCTTTATTGTCGGCTTCTTCATTTGGTAGTCATGCCTGTTTCTTTAGTGACTCATCGTTACTGGCTGCCCAAGGCGCTGGCTGTTCACCGATGCAACATGCCTTTACTCAGTTCCCCTATGCCATGCTCGGCGCGGGTTTATCCGTCGTGACGTTCTTAGGCTTGGGTTATATGATGGCTTAATTTGTACCATTACAAGCATTCACAATGAGCGCTATCTATGGATAAATACTTTATCAATTATTACCCATAGATAGTCTTCTCAGAAGACCGCCTACCTCTCTCAATAACTAAAAGGAATTAGATAATGAGAACTGTCACCGTTGCGACAACCCAAATGGCGTGCGGTTGGGATAAACAGCAAAATATCGATACCGCCACTGAATTAGTAACCAAGGCTGCTAAAGCCGGTGCCAATATTGTCTTGCTACAAGAGCTGTTTGAAACCCCCTACTTCTGCCAAGTTCATGATTTTGATTACTTTAAACTGGCGACTTCAGTTACCGACAATGCTGCTATCAACTACTTTAGAGCATTGGCCACAGAGTTAGACATAGTATTGCCCATCAGCTTTTATGAAAAGTCTGGTAATACGTTTTTTAATAGTGTCACCGTGATTGATGCCGATGGTGAGATACTGGGCACGTATCGTAAAACCCACATTCCAGATGGTATTCCTTATGCGGAAAAGTTTTACTTTACCCCAGGTGATACTGGATTTAAGGTTTGGGATACCAAATACGCCAAAATCGGCGTCGGTATCTGCTGGGATCAGTGGTTTCCTGAGTGCGCGCGTAGCATGGCGCTGATGGGTGCAGAGCTACTGTTTTATCCGACAGCGATTGGCGATGAGCCAACATTGGGCATTGACTCAAAAGGTCACTGGCAGCGCTGTATGCAAGGTCATGCCGCCGCCAACCTTATGCCAGTTATCGCGGCGAATCGTATCGGTACAGAAACCATCAGTCAAAATGGCAATGACAGCACGCTAGAATTCTACGGTAGCTCGTTTATTACTGACGGTCGCGGCGAGATTATCCAAGAAGCATCGAAGGATAAAAAAGAAGTTCTTACTGCCACTTTTGATTTAGATGAACTGGCTATCGCGCGCCGCCAATGGGGCGTCTTCCGTGATCGCCGTCCATCGATGTATGGCATGTTACTGACTCATGGCTGAATGATAAACGACGCTTAAATAAAGCCTAAATGAAGCCTTTGTAGCACTTGAAATAATGTTTCTTTAGCATCAGGTCATGGATGTACGCATAAGACAAATCGTTTTGCTGGTAGCAAGCCTCATAACGTTACTCAGCAGCAACCAACATTATCCGCTTAAAAAGATAGACTTAAACAGACAAGCATAGAAAGATAAGTATAGATAGATAAGTATAGGAATACACACATAGAAATAAATGCATAGAAAAAAACATAAACGGATTTTGAATCTAACCCTAAGGAATAACGATGAGCGATTATCAAGTAAACAACCCAGCGACTGGCGAAGTAGAAGCCACCTACCCGACAGCAACTGAGCAAGATATTCAAAACGCAATTGAACAAGCGCACAGTGCTTATCAAGACTGGCGTCAGGTTTCACTCACTGAACGCAGTGCCTTGCTGCATAAAATTGCCGATATTTATCTTGAGCGCCAAGATGAGCTGGCTCGTATTGTGGCCAATGAGATGGGCAAACCTGTCGCCCAAGCAAAAGGCGAGATTGGCTTGGTTGCTGAGATTTATCGCTACTACGCAGACAACGCTGAGCAGCTACTAGCACCGCATAGCATCGATGTTGATAGTGGTTCTGCGTCTGTAGAAAAACTCCCCGTAGGTGCTCTATTAGGCATCATGCCGTGGAACTATCCACATTATCAAGTAGCACGTTTTGCCGCGCCAAACTTTATGGCGGGCAACACCATTATCCTAAAACACGCGCCGCAGTGTCCTAAGACTGCCGAAGCCATCGTTGATATCCTAAAAGAGGCAGGCTTACCTGAGGGCGTCTATAACAATGTCTTTGCCACCAATGAGCAAGCAGCGACCATCATCGAAGACAGCCGCGTACAAGGCGTCTCATTAACAGGCTCTGAGCGCGCAGGTCAGGCGGTTGCTAAAGTAGCAGGCGGCGCGCTGAAGAAAGTAGTGCTAGAGCTTGGTGGTTCAGACGCCTTTATCGTCGCAGCCGATGCCGATATCGAACAAGCCGTGAAAGGCGCAATCGAAGGTCGTTTTGGTAATACAGGGCAAGCTTGTAATGCGGCCAAACGCCTTATCGTCGTTGAATCGGTCTATGATAAATTCGTCGAAGGCTTTACCAATGCCGTGCGTAACATGACATTGGCTGATCCGCTTGATGAAGGCACTTTTATCGGTCCAATGTCTTCAAAAGCGGCGGCAGTTAATTTACAAGAGCAGCTAGACAGTGCCGTTCAAGCAGGGGCAACAGTATTGGTCGAAGGTGGCATGGTGAAAGACAAGCCGGGTGCTTGGTTTGCGCCTGCCGTACTGACAGACGTTGACGAATCTATGAGCGTCTACCGCGAAGAGCTATTCGGCCCTGTGGCAGTCGTCTACAAAGCTCGTGATATTGAGCATGCGATTAAGATAGCCAACGACGTGCCTTTCGGCCTTGGGGCTTCTATCCAAACGCAAGATGCTGCCCTAGCTGCTGATATTGCTGACAAGTTAGAAGTCGGTATGGTTACTATTAATGCCCCTTCTGGCAGTGAAGCAAACACCCCGTTTGGTGGTGTTAAACGCTCAGGATTTGGCCGCGAACTTGGTACGCTAGGTATCACTGAATTTTTAAATTATAAACTGATTCGTGATAAATCTTAATCGATTGATTGATTTTGAGAATAATAAAAAGCCTAACAGTGAATGTTAGGCTTTTTTTGCAGCGGAATTTTATTACTATAGTCAGTTCAAAATAAAAGCGCTACGTTATAGCTATATGCGACTGGTATAAATTTTCCTTGCTTGCTGTGCGCTTTGCACTCCAGAGGCTACGGAAAATTCATCCCAGTCACACTGTATCGACTTTAAAGTAACTCTACTATAAGGTTTTTTAAAGAGCTACTTTATTAAAGAAACCCTTTAATTAAAAAGCTATTTCTTTGGATTGTCCTTTAACCATAGCTGATTAACAATTTTTAATTCGCGTAGCTCTTCTGCCATAATCGCTTCACTGATACCAGGATATTTTATCCTTGCATAGCTATATAACACGATACCTAACACCGTCCAGCCAAAGAAAATCCACCATTCAACAGCGGTCAACGCAGATGGCATACCTGGCATATAGAGCATCAATAAACCAAAACTTAGCACAATCGTCAGCATACCGACCAGTTTACCTGCTGGTATTCTAAACGGACGAACCATATCAGGCTCACGGTAGCGCAGGACTAAGAATGAGATAGCGACACAGGTGTAAGCGATAACGATACCAAAACCACCGGCATCGACAATCCAAACCAACATTTTGCGACCAAATAATGGCGCAAGCGTCGCCAAACCGCCAATTAATAAAATGGCATTTGATGGCGTTTTATATTTTGGATGCAATTTACCTAAAAAGGCTGGCAACATATGTGCTCTGGACATCGCATACAGCAGACGACTACCACCGATTAAGAAGGCGTTCCAGCTCGATAAAATTCCAAGCACACCACCAATCACTAACAAAATACCCGCCCATTTGCCTTGCCACGCATTGGTCATGGCATCAGCCGTGGCGAGGGTTGAGTTCTCTGCTTGTACCAGTGGTAAAGTCGTACCCACACTCCACGCAATACCCACATACCACATCACCGCAACGATAATTGAGATAATCAAAAATTTACCGATATTAGGGCGCGTTAAATCAATCTCTTCTGCTGCCTGCGGGATAACGTCAAAGCCGACAAACATAAAGGGCACCATGACAATAACCGCCATTATACCGCCGATACCACCAATAAATGCTGGCGCTTGTACTGAATTCGAGCTTTCAGGATTAAACAGTACCGCACCGATAAACAATAACGTACCGACGAATAAAATGCCCAATACGGCCGTTTTTTGGAACCAAGCACTGACTTCCATACCGCGGATATTGAGCCACGTTACAATAACGGAGCCCAGCATACCGACCCCGACCCAAGTAGCATAGACATCCCAGCCAGCGATGGTCCAGAGATAACCTTGGTTATAATTGGGGATAAAATATTCTACGACTGTAGGGAGTGCGACCGCCTCAAACGCGACCACTGAGAAGTAACCAAATAGAATACTCCATGAGCAGATAAAGGAGACATTGACCCCTAATGCGCGATGGGTATAAGTGTGCTCACCGCCGGTGACTGGCATCGATGCAGCAAGCTCAGCATAAGTCACCCCAATCAGTATCACTGCCAGTCCGCCTATCAAGAATGCCAGCATCGCACCCCACGTACCAGCAGACAAAATCCAACCGCCCGCTAAAACGACCCAGCCCCAACCGACCATCGCCCCAAATGCCAACGCGATAACGTCTAGCGTCCCTAACGATTTTTTTAATTCAGACATAATCTACTCCTTGTCCGTGTTTAATCCATGTGAATCTTTTGCTCATTACACCTAGAGTGACATGTATTTTATATAACAGGATTTATGTAACAGGGCATCGCCCCTCATATTTATCTTTCCATTCTTCTCAATTGAGAAGCTTGATAATGTTTTTATATATCGATAGCAGAGACAACAACGGCGTCTTGACTTGCAAGGCGCCGTTGTAAAACTACCGCTCAAAGCAGGACTGTCATCATCCAAACCTTAAGCATCCATTATTGTTAAATCTTAACGCCTTTAAGCAGTCAAAATACCTTTGATAATATCAAGGCCTTCTTGTAGCACTTCATCTTCAACCGTTAGCGGCACCATCACGCGAATGGCGTTACCAAACATGCCACAAGAGGCTAATAACAGACCTTGCTCAAATGCTTTGGCTTTTAAATTGGCCGTTGCTTCAACATCAGGTTTGCCATCACTGTCGATTAACTCAAACGCTAACATCGCGCCTTTATGACGAATATGACCGATACTGCTTAAGTTTAAACCCTTTAAGAAAGCTTCGATTTTATCGCCAATCTCAACACTACGCTCAAGTAGATTCTCTTCTTCGATGACTTCCATGACTGCTAAAGCTGCCACACAAGCCAGTGGGCTACCAGAATAAGTACCACCCAAACCGCCTACTTGCGGCGCATCCATAATATCAGCGCGGCCGATAACGGCAGAGATAGGATAACCACCCGCCAAACTCTTGGCACTGGTCATTAGGTCCGGCTCAACGCCCAACTGCTCACTGGCGAACAAGGTACCGGTACGGGCAAAACCACACTGTACTTCATCAAAAATCAGCACGATACCATGCTCATCGCAAATCTCGCGCAAGGCTTTGGCAAACGATGGCGTCACTTGATGGAAACCACCCTCGCCTTGTACTGGCTCGATAATCATCGCCGCCACTTCACTTGGGTCGATATCCGCTTGGAAAATCATCTCAAGGCTATGCAATGCTTGTGCTTCAGTGACATTTAGCTCTTCAGCTGGGAATAGCGCATGAAAGACTGGGCCTGGCATCGGACCAAAGTTCTTTTTGTATGGCAATACTTTACCCGTTAGACTCATGCACATTAGCGTGCGACCATGCCAACCGCCAACGAAAGAGATGACACCCGGACGACCGGTTTTTGCACGAGCAATCTTGATACAGTTTTCAACGGCTTCTGCGCCAGTGGTCAAAAAGAACGCCTTTGTCTGACCGCTGATAGGGGCTTTTTGGCAAAGCTTTTCAGCAAGCTCAACATAGCATTCATAGTTAATCATTTGCGCGGCAGTATGGGTAAATTTATCTAGCTGCTCATGCACACGTTGAGTGATTTTTGGATGGCTGTGACCGGTATTCAATACTGAGATACCGCCGACGAAGTCGATATAACGATTGCCTTCAATATCCCAAACTTCCGAGTTTTTTGCTTTTTCGGCAAAGATAGGAAAGGCAACGCCAAGTCCTGTTGGCAAAACAGCTTTACGGCGCTCAAGTAATGATTGATTGGTAGTAGTCATAAGAATATCCTTTTCTTTCTTCTTTACGTAGATGCCAGTGATGTGATGGCGGTTTATAAAATAAGGTTTAGTAATATTGGGGATTCCTGCTGCTGAATCCCGTTAAATACTGGTTAAAAATCAAACGGTTAAAATACAAAATAGCTAACTATTAGCTCCAGCTATTAACTAACATCAGAGCACCAATATTTGGTCACGACATATTCTTCGATGCCGTATTTTGAGCCTTCGCGGCCAAAGCCTGATTGCTTAACGCCGCCAAATGGTGCGACTTCGGTAGAAATTAGACCGGTATTATGACCGATGATGCCGTACTCTAAACCTTCGGTGACGCGCCATGAGCGTGCATAACTGCCACTGTAGAAGTATGCAGCCAAACCATAAATAGTATCGTTAGCTTGACGAATGACGTCGGCTTCATCTTTAAAGGTAAAGATAGTGGCGATAGGACCAAAGATTTCTTCGTGGGCGATATCCATATCACTGCTGATATCGGTAATCACCGTTGGGTTATAAGTCAGCTCTGATGCGCCATTGGTGCTGCCGCCCGTGATAAGGGTTGCGCCTTTATCTAAAGCGTCTTTTAGCAGTGCTTGTACTTTTTCCAAGGCTTTTTTATTAATTAGCGGACCGATATCGACGCCTTCGTCCATGCCGTTACCGACATTAAGCTCAGCGACTTTTTTCACAAATACGTCTAGGAATTTGTCTTTGATACTGTCCTGCACGTAGACGCGGTTGGCGCAAACACAAGTTTGACCGGCGTTACGATATTTAGAGGCGATTAATCCTTCAGCGGCTTTTTCAAGATCAGCATCATCAAAGACGATAAATGGCGCATTGCCGCCGAGCTCTAATGACAGTTTTTTGATGGTTGGGGCGCATTGGGCCATCAAGGTACGACCGACTTCGGTAGAGCCGGTAAATGATAGTTTATGAATGCGCGCATCGCCAGTTAGGATATCGCCGATGACTGATGATTTGCCTGTGACGACTTGGATAACGCCTGCAGGAATGCCCGCTTGCTCAGCCAATGCAACCAGTGCCAAGGCAGAAAATGGCGTTTCGGTTGCAGGTTTGATAATCATGGTACAGCCTGCCGCTAGGGCAGGTGCAGCTTTACGGGTAATCATCGCTGCAGGAAAATTCCAAGGCGTGATAGCCGCGCAAACACCAACAGGCTGTTTTAGGATGACATGGCGCAGCTGTGCTTGATTGGCAGGGATAACATCGCCGTATACACGCTTGCCTTCTTCAGCAAACCAGCGGATGAAGCTATTGGCATAGCCAACTTCCCCGCGTGACTCGGTTAAAGGTTTGCCTTGCTCGGCGGTCATAATGATGGCCAAATCTTCTTTGTTGGCATCGATAAGGTCGGCCCACTTTTGTAGTAGCTCAGCGCGCTCTTTTGGGGTTTTGGCGGCCCACGTGATTTGTGCCTCATGAGAAGCCGCAACCGCATCATTGACATCGTCGGTCGTCAGGCTTGGCACGCTACCGATAATCTCGCCGTTAAAAGGATTGCTGACGTCAATAGTCGCGTCATCACTAGCACCATGCCAGCCATCTTTGATGAAGCACTGCTGTTTAAGTAGGTCTGGGTTTGATAGCTCTAGCGTATGTGGCAGTTGTGACATGTTGACACTCCTTGTCAATGTTATTTTGCAGATAGGGTTTGCAGATTTATAGCGATAAAAACCTAACAATAAGTAAAAGGTTATGACTTAAATAATTATTGATAACTTGTTATTTGTTCAATATACTGAACATCTATTCTATATATGAGACATCATTATAAGAATGATGGACGCATATTTGCAACCCCTATTATCAACTTTGTGATGATTTATCGCTTTATTTTGATGTTTTTTTAATTTTACCGACTTTTATAGGTTCCTTATGAGCACCACTGCCGTTCCTGCTTTGGACAAAACTTTTCAGATTTTAGATTTGATAACCGACAGCGCTCAACCCTTAACGGCAGCTCATATTGCCAAAGAGCTTAACCTGCCGCGTAGCTCGACCCACAATATTTTGCAGAGTCTTTTGGCCAAGCATGTTATCTATAAAGACAGCGATAGCCGCTTTCATTTGGGCTCGTATTTGATGTATTGGGCGGGCAAGTATGAGCAGCAGCAAGGCGTCATTCAGCTATTTAAAGACCTTATTGTCCAGTATCCAACCCTTCTTCAACATACGGTGACTTTGTCCAAGCTCGATTTTGGTGAAGTGGTGTTTTTGGCCTGTCATGAAGCGCCGGCTCCGCTTGGCTTTACTTTCCGCGCTGGTGTGCGTGTACCGGCAGTATTTTCTGCTACCGGTAAAGCCATGCTTTCCACCTTTTCTATGGACAGCATAAAATCCATCTATGCCAGCGGTTTCCCTACGCCCATTACCCAACACGGTGTCGATAACTTTACCGACTTGTCCACTGAGCTGGCGGCTATCCAAAACAGTCGCATCTCCCTCGACGATGGGCAACTGCGCGAGGGCATGTATTGCCTTGGCACTTATATTCGCAATGCGTCAGGCAACGCGGTTGCCGGTATGGCGGTCAGCTTTTTGCAAGCAGAGTATGAGTCCAAGCGAGCTGAGGTCAGTGCCGTACTGATTGAATTGGCAGAACAAATTGAGCAGCGTTTGGGTTTTATTGCTCATCAATAAACCTAAACGCTTTTCGTTAGTTCCTTGTTTATTTCCAATCATTTCAGTTATTCTGAGGATAATTGCTAATCTTCTGAAATCAGCCCTGATAAAAATGCTTGCAAATTGTCATTAAGCTTTTGCAGGTAATAACCGCCCTCGACCAAGACAATTAACGGTTTGTTTAACGCTTTCAGCTTTTGCGCCAATACGGTAAACCCTTCGGTGGTGACCGCACATCTGGCTTCTGGATCGTCTTTATACACATCAAAACCCAACACATGGACGATGACATCAGGGTCAAATAGCGTCATCGCCTCGATAGATTTATCAACATAGTTAAAAAACCCAGCTTCATCGGTGCCATGTGGCATCGGAAAGTTAACGTTATAATCTTCACCCGCGCCGGTGCCCCTTTCAAACTCATGACCAGTGACGGCTGGATAAAAGTTAACCGGATCACCATGAACCGAGGTATAGAGCACATCGCTGCGCTCGTAAAATATCTCTTGGATACCCTGACCGTGGTGCATGTCGGTGTCTATAATGGCGATTTTTGCGTATTTCTGCCGCAGATGTTCGGCGATGATAGCGGCGTTATTAAGGTAACAAAATCCTCCCGCTGCGCTCTTGCGCGCATGGTGACCAGGCGGCCGTGAAAAGCAAAGCTGGATATTATGTTGCCCATACTCAGCACTTGATGCATCTTCATTTAATAATGCCTCAGCAGCATTTAGCGCCGTTTGTGCCGACCAATAAATAGATGTCCAAGAATGCTCACTGATGGGCGCACTATCATCGGCCTGATATTTAGCAGCCTTTGCCATGATGCCGATACCAGGATTGTCATACGGTACAAAAATCCCCGTCTGCACTTGTGCGCCCAAGTCTTCCTCAACAGCCATCCATTCAGCATAGCCATGCTTGAGAAACTCCACGTAACCAAAATCATGAACTGCTAATATTGGCCCCATTCCGATATCGGTGGCAGTGGTTACCTCTAAACCTAGTGCCGCTGGTGCCTTTAGCAACTCGACCATGCGCTCTGGTATCTCTAACGGCTTATGCATCTTGCCATAAGAAAAATACGGTAATGGTCTATGCAAACTGAGGTTTTCATGGCTATATATTTTCATGCTTAACATTCCTTTGTTTAACATTTTTTTCCAATGGTGCTTGTTTCTGATGATGCTTAACTAAACAATCCCATCGGCTTTCAGCTTGGCTATCATGTCGCTGTCATAGCCCAAATCAGCAAGCGTAGTATCGGTATGCTCGCTCAATTGCGGTGGCGGGGTACGATAAGTGACCGGTGAGGCGGACAATTTAATCGGATTCCCAAGGGCACGAACAGGGCTGCCTTGTTCGGCAAAATCAATTACCATCTCACGTGCCAGCGCTTGCGGCATGGCCAATGCCTCGGCAATATTATGAATCGCGCCACAAGGAATACCTGCTTGATCCAACACCTCTAACCAATAAGTACGAGGTTGCTCGGCAAATTGCTTAGCTAATTCATCACAAAGTAGCTCACGATTGGCAACGCGTTGTGGATTGGTCGCAAAACGGCTGTCACTATGCCAATCAACGCCCAACACAGTGCAAAGCTTGGCAAACTGACTGTCATTCCCACAGGCTAAGATAAAGTGCGCGTCACCCTGCCCAGCAAACACTTGATAAGGCACGATATTGGGATGCTGATTGCCGAGTCTTGGCGGGACTTTGTCGGATGCCAAATAATTCATACCAACGTTGGCGAGCATCGCAAGCGCACTATCAAGCAATGCCACATCGACATGCTGCCCAAGTCCCGTATTTTGACGCGCTAATAAGGCCGCTTGAATGCCAATGGTCAGCTGCAAACCGGCGAATAAATCGACGACTGCCACACCAACCTTATGCGGTTCGCCATCGCTTGGACCGGTAATACTCATCAGCCCTGACAAGCCTTGAATAATATAGTCATAACCGGGGCGCTTGGCGTCTGGACCTGTTTGACCAAAGCCCGTTAATGACGCATAAATAAGGCGCGGATTGTCTTGTTTTAGACTGTCATAATCTAAGCCGTATTTCTTTAAACCGCCAACTTTAAAGTTTTCAACGACGATATCGCTATCGGCGACAAGCTGCTTGATAATGGTTTGTCCGGCAGGTGTGGTGATATCAACGGTGAGGGATTTTTTATTGCGGTTAATAGTGGCGTAATAAGCGGAGGTATCATCACTGAATTTTGGCGGCGCCCAATGACGCGTCTCATCGCCAATATGCGGACGCTCAACCTTGATGACTTCAGCGCCCAAATCTGCAAGTACTTGGGTACAAGAAGGACCGGCCAATACTCTCGACAAGTCGAGCACCTTGATACCGTGTAATGCACCTTTTGCCATATCAGTCATAATCTTCCCTTATTATGTAACTTATTCTTTGATAAAAATTTGATAAAAAATTGCCATGTATCATTTAGCTTTTACTGTCTTTTCTTTAATGCCTTAATACCTTTTAAGAATAGGCACTGCTAAATAAATGATGCATAACAACGATGGATGAAAACAATGTATAAGAACAATGTATAAGAACAATGTATAAGAACTATGCATAAGAACTATGCATAAGAACAGTGCTTAAGAACAGTGCTTAAGAACAGTGCTTAAGAACAGTGCTTAAAAAATGCCTAAAAACTCAGAAACGCACGTTCCTGTTTATAACAGCTTATAAAAAGCCAAACAGTAACGTACGTTAATGGTCTAAAACTGGCTAGCATTGATTAGCTAGCATTTATTAATAAAACGCTTGAATACCAGTCTGCGCACGACCTAGGATAAGCGCATGAATATCATGCGTACCTTCATAGGTATTAACCGCTTCTAAGTTCATCACATGACGAATAATGTGGAACTCATCAGAGATACCGTTGCCGCCATGCATATCACGGGCAATACGCGCGATATCGAGCGCCTTACCACAGTTATTACGCTTAATCAGTGAAATCATCTCAGGCGCCGCATTGTCTTCATCCATCAGACGACCAACACGCAATGCCGCTTGTAGACCCAAGGTAATTTCTGTCTGCATATTGGCAAGTTTCAACTGTACAAGCTGCGTTGCGGCTAGCGGACGACCAAACTGCTTACGGTCTAGCGTGTACTGGCGTGCTGCTTTCCAGCAGAATTCAGCTGCCCCCATTGCACCCCAAGCGATACCGTAACGGGCTTTATTTAAGCAGCCAAACGGCCCTTTTAGACCACGGATATCTGGGAAAGCATTGGCTTCAGGGACAAATACCTTGTCCATAACGATTTCACCGGTAACTGAAGCACGTAGTGAAAACTTACCTTCAATCTTCGGCGCTGATAACCCTTTCATACCTTTATCTAAAACAAAGCCGCGAATCTCACCGGCGTCATCTTTTGCCCAAACGACAAACACATCAGCGATAGGACTGTTGGTAATCCACATTTTATTACCCGTCAGCTCATAACCGCCATCAACCGCGCGTGCACGGGTCGACATCGAGGCAGGATCTGAGCCTGAATCCGGCTCAGTCAGACCAAAGCAGCCAACATATTCGCCAGTAGCAAGCTTAGGCAGATATCTCTCTCTTTGCTCTTCGGTGCCGTATGCCCAGATAGGATGCATGACCAAGCTTGATTGCACGCTCATCGCTGAACGATAACCTGAGTCAACGGCTTCGATTTCTTTGGCAATCAGACCGTAAGCAACACTAGATAAACCGGCACAGCCATAACCTTCAATCGTCACGCCAAGCAAGCCCATCTCACCCATTTGACGCATGATATTACGGTCAAAGTTCTCGTTACGATTGGCCTCTAAAATGCCAGGCATCAACTCTTTTTGAAAAAACTGACGGGCGCTGTCCGTGACCATGCGCTCTTCATCAGTCAACTGGTTGCGTAATAAAAACGGATCTTCCCAATCGAAACTTGGACGCGTAGATGTTGCCATGTGGATCTCCTTGATGTCAGTCTTCCTGACCGACGAGTAGTGATTAATAAGTAAATTGACTGCACAGGTTGTTGACTTGCTTATTCCGCTGTGCGAAACTTAGTTTCATAATTTAAATCTATTTAAGCAAAGTTTTACCGCGCTGTAAACCTTTATCAAAAAAAATGAGCATAAAATGACAAAAAATGTATCGGCAGCTCTGCCACTACTCGATCGAATGACCACCATTCTTGAGCAAAGTAAGGACGATAATGACCGGCAGTTTGTCACCGCACTGGGGCGTGGACTGACTTTATTGGCAGCCTTTGAACAGCATGAGCAGCTCAGTCATCAGCAATTATGCCAGATGACCGCATTGCCAAAAGCGACCATCACCCGTCTTATTCATACTTTGATGACGCTTGGATTTTTACGCATGACCGAGCATGGACAATATCAATTAGGCAGTAGTGCGGTGAGACTCAGCGCAACGGCGTGGAGTCGTCACGACATGGTAGCGGCAGCTGAGCCGTTGCTACGACAGTTTGCCAGTAGCAATGAAGTATCGGTGAATTTAGCAACCGAGGTCGAAGGAGAAATGCGCTATCACGCTTGTTGTCGTAGCCCTGCTCGCCTGTCAGTCAATTTGCAAGTTGGCTCGGCAGTGCCCGTCGCCCGTACTGCTATTGGGCGCGCTTTTTATGCGGCCAGCTCGCCAGCAAGACAGAGTGTGATTCTTAGTAATTTACAACAGCACTTATCTACAGAAGATTATAAACACGCGCAGTTGGCTTTATCTGATGCAGAAGAGCATTATAGATTGCATGGTTATACGGTATCAGACGGTGAGTTTTCTACCGATATATTGGCCGTGGCCGTTGGTGTATTTGATGTTGCCACTGGACAGTATGCGTATTCGCTCAATGCCAGTGTGCCGAGTGCCAACTGGCAGGCAGATGAATATGCGGCGACGATTGTACCTAAGTTGCAGGTGCTAGCAGAAAAAATTGGGCGCGGTATTTAAGCGCTTATTTGGCTAATAAGTCGTTTCTGCCATGCTAAAACCCTTAAAAACGGCGTTATCATGTCCTTATTAGCAAGCCGTTACTCAATTAATATGGAGCCGTGATATTATAGGCGTATGATGTACGCCATCAATTTGAGCCCCTGCCTTTATTGTCAGTGTTTAAGTTGGTGGCGCTTTAATTTGTTTTAATGAGTATTATCCAATCCTTTTATACTGAATAATGAATAGCGGCAAAGTTACGAAATAACTTTCTGCCGCATTTTTAATTCCAATGTTTTACTGTTGAGTATCGTTATGCCCCAATCTCGTACCAATTTGAATCCAGAATCAAAAACCAGTTCTCCTTATTTAGTCGGCGTATTTTTGCGCTATAGTACCTTTGCTGCCGCGGTCTTGCTGTTTTTAGCCGGACTGTTACTGACGAATTGGTGGCTAATCATTCTTGGCGGCTTCGGTGTGTGCTTGGGGATTTACGATATCACACAGTTAAAGCACGCTATTTTAAGAAACTATCCGGTTGCAGGCCACATCCGCTACGTGCTCGAAGACTTCCGCCCTGAAATTCGCCAATATTTATTGGAAAACGATAAAGAACAAGTGCCGTTTTCACGCCAGCAGCGCGCATTGGTTTATCAACGCGCCAAAAACGTCAGTGACACCAACGCTTTTGGTACGCTAGACAATTTATACGCCCATGATAAAGAGTGGTTTTTACAATCCGCCGTCAGCCAACCGTTAGAAAACAAAGATTTTCGCATCGTGGTCGGTGGCGATCGTTGTAAGCAGCCGCATGATATGTCGGTATTTAATATCTCGGCGATGAGCTTTGGTAGTTTATCTGCCAATGCCATTATGGCGCTCAACCAAGGCGCGAAGATGGGCGGCTTTACCCATGACACCGGCGAAGGTGCGATTAGCCCTTATCACCGTAAATTTGGTGGTGATTTGATTTGGGAGCTGGGCACCGGTTATTTTGGTTGCCGTGATGCTCAGGGTAATTTTGATCCGCAGTCGTTTGCCGAAAAAGCTGTTGACCCGCAAGTAAAAATGATTGAGATTAAACTCTCACAAGGTGCCAAACCCGGTCAAGGCGGTGTGTTACCCGCCGAAAAAATCACCCAAGAAATCGCTGATACCCGTGAAGTACCAACCGGTCAAGATTGCGTTTCGCCCTCTTCGCATAGCGCTTTTAGCACGCCGCGCGAGTTGGTTGGTTTTTGGCAGCAGCTGCGTGATTTATCAGGCGGCAAACCTGTCGGCTTTAAGCTATGCGTAGGCCAGCCGTGGCAGTTTATGGCGATTGTTAAAGCCATGATTGAGACGAACAACTATCCTGATTTTATCGTGATCGATGGCGCTGAAGGCGGCACAGGTGCAGCGCCCGTTGAATTTATGGACAACGTCGGTATGCCGATGGTTGAAGGGTTTTTATTGGTACACAATACCTTGGTTGGCGCCGGTATCCGTGACAAAATCAAGCTTGGTGTCAGTGGCAAAATCGTCTCAGGCTTTGATATTGCGCGCATGATTGCGCTTGGCGCTGATTGGTGTAACTCAGCGCGCGGCTTTATGTTTGCCGTTGGTTGTATTCAATCACGCTCGTGCCATACCAACACTTGCCCGACGGGGGTTGCGACCCAAGACCCATATCGCCAAAAAGCCCTCGATGTGCCAAGTAAAGCGGAGCGCGTGGCGAGTTTCCATAAAAACACCCTGAAATCACTGGCTAGCATCGTTGGCGCGGTTGGCCTCCAGCATCCAAGCCAATTACAGCCTTATCATATTGCGCGCCGTTTAGATAATGGACAAATTAAGCTATTATCGAAGTTCTTTTACTTTGCTGACCAAGGCGCATTACTTGCGCAAAACGCTCGCGCCGACGTCTTTAACCAAATGTGGGTCATGGCAAATCCTGATAGCTTCCTTGCCAATAACGATGCGCTGATTGCTTATAATAAAGACTCACGCGATAGAGGCAAAGAAACCAGCGCGCCGACCACGAAACACCCAGATGATTCAGTAGACATCATCGATGGTGGCATGTTAATTGGCAACGTCAATAATACTTTTCGCGACTTACCCCATACAGATGACTAAGTGGATAAGCACATAAGCGACAAAATATGGTAGAAGCATTACAATAGATAACTTCTGTCCACCTGCCACAAGGCAAGTCATTGATGCCAAGCGCCATTTTTACTTTATCCCACACTCTTTTGACGGCAGCGCTGATTGCATTAAGCATCAGCGCCTGTCAGCCGACAGACCAAAACGATAGCAGCACTGATAATGGCAACAAGCACTGGTCATGCCAGTCGCAAAACGCGCCCTTTACTTATAGCGCTTGTCGTATCGACGCGCAAACGTTATCAGACCCTCGCTATTCTTTACAGCTGTTTTGGCAGCAAGCAAATAGCAGTGCTAATAACACCCAGCCGCTGCTGACTTTTGATACTTTGTTAGCGACATTACCGTCTGAGCAAACGCTGAATTTTGCCATGAACGCCGGTATGTATAATGAAAATTATGCGCCGATTGGCTATACGGTTATCGAAGGTAAAGAGCTGCGCGCGTTAAATATTAAAGAAGGCGGCGGCAATTTTCATTTATTGCCCAATGGCGTTATGTGGTGGGATAAGTCTGGCAAGGTGCAAATTACTGAAAGCAATGCTTTAGATAAGCAGCTCAAAAGTGGTACAGCACAGCCTTGGTATGCGACGCAATCAGGTCCTATGCTGGTCATCAATAATAAGATTCACCCGCAGTTCAATCCTGACAGTACCTCGATTAAACTGCGTAATGGTGCCGGTGTTTGCAGCGATGGCAGCCTACAATTTGTCAATAGCGAAGAGCCTGTGAGCTTTTATCAATTTGCCACCCTGTTTAAGGATGATTTAAACTGTCCAAATGCATTATTTTTAGATGGCGGTATTGCTTCGGCATTGTATGCACCGACTATCGATAAGCATGATAAAAAAGAGATGGGCGTGATGATTGGGCTGATAGAAACAAAAAACTAGAAAAGAAAAGGTAAAAACTAGAAAACAGAAAGAAAAAATAGCCGCTATATTTTATAACGGCTATTTTTATGCGTGTTTCAATAAGAAATAAAGTAAAGGATTCTTATCGTTATCTATAGTTAGACGTTAGCGCGCCAAATAAGTGGTCATCTCTTCCACACCATGCAAAGTCATCGGATACATTTTATTGTCGAACAGTTTTTTAATCTCGACGATGGTTTGCGTATATTGCCAGTACGCGGGGTTTTCAGGATTCAGCCAAGCGACTTTATCAAAATGCGCCAGCACCCGCTTAAGCCAAACGATACCCGCCTCATTATTCATATACTCAACACTACCGCCAACTGTCATCAGCTCATAAGGCGACATCGATGCATCACCGACGAATATCACGCGATATTCTCGGCCGTATTTATTGAGCAGCTCAAAGGTAGGCATCGGCGCACTATGGCGACGATTATTATCCTTCCAAACATAGTCATACAAGCAGTTATGAAAGTAAAAAAACTCTAAGGTTTTAAATTCATTCTTCGCCGCTGAAAACAGTTTTTCTAATGCTTCCACATGGATATCCATACTACCACCGACATCAAATAGCATTAGTACCTTGACGCGGTTACGGCGCTCAGCTTGCATATGAATATCGAGCATGCCTTTTTTGGCGGTGCGCTTGATGGTCTCATGAATATCTAGCTCATCCGCGCTTCCTGTACGCGCAAACTGGCGCAAATTACGCAGTGCCATTTGAATTTGGCGCGTACCAAGCTGATTATCATCATCGAGATTGCGATATTTTCGCTGCTCCCAAACTTTGGCAGCGCTACGTTTACGCGATTCACCGCCGACGCGCACCCCTTCTGGATGGTCGCCGTAGGCACCAAATGGCGATGTCCCACCTGTACCGACCCATTTACTACCGCCTTGATGACGCTCTTTTTGCTCTTTCAGACGCTCTTCAAGCGCTTTCATCAACTCCTCTAGCGAGCCGTATTTTTTTAGCAAGCGCCGCTGCTCTTCGGTCAGATTTTTTGGGTCGAGCTTTAAATCGAGCCATTCTTTTGGGACGTCCGTCAACTTGGCCAACAGCTCGTCCATATCAAGGCTATCGACCCCTTCAAAATAGTCTGCCATGGCGCGGTCAAACTTATCAAAGTGACGCTCATCTTTGACCATACAGAGGCGAATCAGCCGATACATATCCTCGCGACTGGCAAAGGTAGACAGCTCTGGATCCTCAGGATGCGGCTGCATCATCAACCCTTGATCTAACGCAGCGTTTAGGTCAAGCAGCTCACGGGTACTGACGGGCACGCCGTAAGTACGTAGGGTATAGAACAATTTGATAAACATAAGACACGTATCACTTATTGGCTGACATTATTATCTGGCGACGTTGCTGATATGGTTACGAGTGAAGCCGTTTCATTGGCTTTATTCATGACAAATGGTCTGTTGCTTAGCGACGCATCATATTGGCAAAACGCTGTAATAAATTGACATCGGCTTCATTCTTAAGCAGTGCACCATATAATGGCGGGATAGACTTTTCGCCGCGCAAGTTTTCTTGCAGCTCTTCTTGTGCCATATCATCGGCCAATAATAACGTTAACCAATCAACCAACTCTGACGTCGATGGTGGCTTTTTAAGCCCTTGAACATTACGTAGCTTATAAAAGATATCTAATGCATCATTGACCAGCTTTTCTTGAATATCGGGGAAATGCACCTCAATGATTTGACGCATGGTTGCTTCTTCTGGGAAGTCGATATAATGAAAGAAGCAACGACGCAAAAACGCATCTGGCAGCTCTTTTTCATTGTTTGAAGTGATAATGACTACAGGACGCTGCTCGGCGGTGATGGTCTCACCCGTCTCATAAACATAAAATGACATCTTATCCAGCTCATGTAGCAAGTCATTGGGGAACTCGATATCAGCTTTATCAATCTCATCAATCAATAACACACTGCGCTCTTTACTGGTAAAGGCATCCCACAATTTACCCGGCTTGATATAGTTACCAATCTCATAAACCTTATCATCACCCATTTGTGAATCTCGCAAGCGCGATACCGCATCATACTCGTACAAACCTTGCTCAGCTTTAGTGGTTGATTTGATATGCCATGTAATCAGCGGCATACCCAAACTCTCTGCTACTTCTTCAGCTAATAACGTCTTACCGGTGCCCGGCTCGCCTTTGATGAGTAGCGGTTTTTGTAGCGTCATCGCTGCATTGACTGCCAATTGCAAGTCATCGGTGGCGATATAGCTTTGCGTACCGGTAAAGGTTTTCTTGGTTTTATCGGTCGTGTTTGTCATAAACTAAGTCTCAGTTATTGTTATAAATTAAAGGGATTAATGGGCAATTGGTGAATAAGAAATAATGAATTAGACTAGCACAGCTGCCTTAATTGCCAAAATACTCATGCGTTCGCAGTTGCTAACAAATATTACTGATATCGTTTTAATAGTCATTAATTGCTTATATCCTCAACCAGCAAAAAATGCTTTTACATAAAAAAAGACACGCATGGTGTCTTCTATTTTAACTAATGCAGCTTAACTCTACTTTAAAGCTTATCAGATTTATCACTATCCGCTTGCTTCAATGGCTTATTGTCTTTTTTTAAACTGACTTCAGCTGCAGGCTTATTTATTTCCGTCTTAGCCATTTCGGGTTTAGTCATTAATGCTGAATCAGCAGACGGCTCTGTTAAACCAGCATTGTCTGTTAAGTAATTACCCGTGGTTAGCTGCATCGTCGCTTGCGTATCTTCTGCCGTTCGGCTGCGGGCTTTATCTAAGCTTGACTCAAACGCGCCGCGAATCAGTTGCCAAACAAAACCCACAAACAAGCCGACGACCAATACCACCAATATCGGCAACATATTAGCAATCGCACCAGCTGTGTCTTTCATCATAATGGCGTACACGACACTGATACTGGCTGGTGCAATCACGCTAGGGTCACCAAGCGCTGTACCGGGAGCTAATAAAACAGCAAAGAGCATCATCCAGCTCATACCGCCAAGTGGACGCGGCAAGACCCGAGCAACCAGTAGCCAAAGTATCAAGACGATAATGACACCGCCCAAATACGCATACATGGGTAAGTCTGCGGCTGGAACGTCTTTTACCAGCTGCCCCCACCAAATCGCAATCTCGCCGAGAATGTCACTGATGGCTTCCAATGGTAAGCTGTGTAAGATACTTTTAAACCAGTCCATACGTGTTTGGTTACCTGCATTTATCACCGGCGACACGTTATGTGTCTAGCGGTATAGGGTACGTTCTGTCGTACTAGAAATAGGGCCGACTACATCATCGACATCTGTACTGAATAGGCTGCTAGTTTATCACGACTTCTAAATAAAGTGCATGCTGACCACTGTTTGGTAACGTTTTTTATCAATTGGTCGCATCGCCAGTTGGCTTGTTATTAGCACCGATTATGACTGTTTATGACTGGCTACCACTTGGCCGCTGACCTATATTTACCTTCAGTTGCCGTTAGTTGCTTTATAAAATAAGACACATTGAAAATAAGATTGCGATATAACTTAAAAGAAATACTTTAAAACAAGCGCATTAATCGTAGATATTGTCTTGTGCTTCACGGGCGCGCAACTCGGCTTGACGGCGCATAACATCTTGCGGCGGCATTTGTACAAAATAGCCTTGTGATTGTAATTTCGCCAATACTTCTTCTTTATCAACACGCGCAAGCGTTGCCGTGGTTGCCAAATCTAGATGCATGACAAACTGACTGCGCCCTAAGCCTGCACGGAAGTCTTTTGGTAATACGCCAAGCCAGTCTTTAATCTCGTCGGTATCGTTAGGATAATCAGGACGAGCAATATAGACGTACATATCATTGTGTTTGGGAAATTTGTAAATATCGCAATGCATAAAGGGCACCTATTGAGCACGAAAGGTTAAAAACCATCAATTAAAACAGTTATCAAATGACTGGTATTAAATAGCCTATATTAAATAGCTTAAATGAAATGAATGAGGAATATGGGAATAATGGTTGCTAGCCTAGCATAATTTGCCTGACTTTCAATAGTGGCTTTGCGTAGCAGGCTTTAACGAGATGGCTTTTGATTGCCTTATGTTGCTTTGTACAGGCGCAAAAAATTGGCTTTTTTAGCGGTTTATTTGCCTAAATATCTCTAAAAAAGCGCATTTTGGTTAAATTATTCACTTTAATCCATGCGGTGGCTTGTAAAAAAACCATTAACCTTTCATAATAAAAGCGTTTTTCAGGAGAGAGTCTTGGGCACGATGTCAGATGCACTTATTTAATGAGTTGCGTTGATAGTTGTAACAAGACCACCGAAGGCGCATATACCCTGCCAATCGCTCAGGTAAAAGGACTGAAAAACACATGCCACGACTGTTTCGCTGTCTACCGTCAATCGCGTAGCACATCCAAACACAAGGCATAACAAATCTGGAGAGCGGTAAGGACGGACGACGCCTTACCCACCGAAGGGGAGAAAATGCGACATCATTGCTATTTTTTTGCAAATAGATGCTTAAAAAATGATGGTTCGTGTTGAAAATCTCAGGTTACAGGACAGATAGGGCTTTTGCTTAAACCGACGTTCAGCGCTGGTTTGGCTTACTGCTTTATCTTTTTTTTCTGTGCTACCCTTGGTTGCAATGCTTGCACCCTGCAATATTGCTTCTCGCTACTATGAAACTGCACATCGCTCATTACTCTACCGAGTACGACTGATGTACACATAAGGATTTGTTATGACCGACACTCAAAACGCCAATTCTCAAAACGCCAGCCCTCAAAGCACAAGTACTTCAGCCCCTAAACGCACGCCTCTTTACCAGTCTCACGTTGATAGTGATGGCAAACTGGTGGATTTTTCTGGTTGGGAATTGCCAATCCATTATGGTTCACAAATCGAAGAGCACGAAGCGGTGCGTACCGATGCTGGTATGTTCGATGTCTCACATATGGTAGTGGTTGATGTCAAAGGTAGCGATGCCAAAGCATGGCTACAAAAGCTGCTTGCCAATGATGTTGATAAATTAAAAACCGTCGGTAAAGCGCTATATTCTGGCATGCTCAATGAGCAAGGCGGCATCATCGATGACTTAATCGTTTACCTGATGAATGAAGACGCCACCGAATACCGTATCGTCTCAAACGCTGCTACTCGCGATAAAGACATGGTACAGTTTGAAAAAGTCGCTAAAGGCTTTGACATTACCATCACCGAGCGTCCAGAGCTTGCGATGATTGCGGTACAAGGACCAAATGCCGTTGAAAAACTGGCGCAAGTTAAACCGAGCTGGGCAGATACCTTGGCGGGACTTAAGCCTTTCGTTGGTGCTGATTTAACAGACATCGAAGGCACAGATTGGTTCGTTGCTCGTACCGGCTACACGGGTGAAGATGGCGTCGAAGTGATTATGCATGGCGATGATGCTCCAGCGTTCTTTGAGCAATTAAAAGCCAATGGCGTTAAACCTGCTGGCCTTGGCGCGCGTGATACTTTACGTATGGAAGCGGGCATGAACCTTTATGGTCATGATATGAATGAAGAAACCAGCCCTTATGAGTGCAACATGGGCTGGACATTGGCGCTAAAAGACGAGCGTGATTTTGTCGGTCGTGAAGCCTTAGTAAGCAAACGTCAGCAAGCAAAAGACGACAACACCGCCATGAAACAAGTCGGCTTACTATTAACGACGCGCGGCGTATTGCGTGAAGGCATGACAGTGACCATCAATCAAGGCACGGACAATGAGCAAACTGGTCTCATTACCAGTGGCACCTTCTCCCCTAGCCTAAAAAATTCGATTGCGATTGCCCGTGTCCCTGCCAGCTTATCAGATGACGATAGCGTTCAGGTCGATTTGCGCGGCAAAGGTAAGTTTGTCGATGTACGCGTCCTTAAGCTACCGTTCGTCCGTAACGGCAAGCAACAGTTTGACTCGTAGTCATTATAAATTCTATTATTAGCTTCCACTATTTTTGTTAACCATCCTCTATCACTTAGGAGAGAGACCATGAGCAATATCCCAGCAGAACTAAAATACATCGCCAGCCACGAGTGGCTACGCCTAGAAGACGACGGTACTATCACTGTTGGTATCACTGACCATGCTCAAGACCTATTGGGTGACGTGGTGTTTGTTGAATTGCCAGACGTGGGTGACATCATCGCCGTTGATGACGAAATCTCAGTCGTAGAGTCAGTAAAAGCGGCCTCTGACGTTTACGCGCCTCTCTCAGGTGAAGTCGTTGCCATCAACGAAGCATTAGAAGATGATCCAGAAATCATCAACTCTGACCCATACGGTGAAGGTTGGTTCTTTAGAATGAAGCCTGACAACATCGCTGACTACGAAGCGCTACTAACTGCTGATGAGTACGAAAACGAGCTGTAATATCAGCTTTGCTCGCTTGCTGAAAAGCGCTATTTGACTGAAATGAAATATCGCTATTTGCAATCTTAAAAATGTAGCTTGAAAAATGTAACTTGCTATGACAGATATTGGCGTCAGCTGATATCTGTACGCCTTTTTTAACCTATTTATCGCTCAATTGACTACTGCTATTCGATTCACTCGTATTAACCACTTGTCAGACACTATTGAAAAGTTGCACTCAATACTGACCTAAGTTGATCATTCAATCCCCAGTATGGATTCTAATATGACCTCTAGCACTGACCTTAAAGACAATATTGCGACGCCTACTCATACCCCGCAGCTGCAAGCGTTTTGCGAAGTGGTTGAATCACGTCGTTCCGTTCGTCGCTTTACCGATACAAAGATACCTGACGAGGTGTTAGCAGACTGTCTGCGTTTGGCCATGCTCGCGCCGAACTCGAGTAATCTACAGCCGTGGGAATTTTATGTGATTGACGATGCTGACAATCGCAAACGCGCGGTAAAGAATTGCATGAATCAAAACGCGGCAAAAACCGCCGCACGCTTAATTGCGGTCGTTGCGCGTACCGATATCTGGCAGGATCACGCTCAGCAGATATTGCGCGAATACCCTGATACACCCGTACCCAAAAAAGTCAAAGACTACTACACCAAAGTCGTGGCCATGGACTTTTTACGCGGACCAGTTAACGTAATATCAGCGGCGAAATGGAGTGCGACTCAAGTATTTAGACGCGTAAAAGGTCCGATTAAGTCCCCTTACTATACCTTTGAAGACACCAAAAACTGGGCCACCAACAATACCGCCCTTGCCGCTGAAAACCTCATGTTGGCACTACGCGCGCACGGTTTTGATAGCTGTCCGATGGGCGGCTTTGATGAGCCTGCTATGAAACGCTTATTAAATTTAAGCAACGATCAACATATCATTATGATGATTGGTGCTGGTGAGCGCGCTGACAATGGCGTCTACAACACCCAGTTCCGCTTTAACCAAGAGCAGTTTGTCCATTACGTCTAAAACTGTAAGCCGTCATTAGTTATTGTTACTAGTTATTAGTTATTTTAGCCATCCCTTTATTACTCCCTTAACCAAGGACTCTCATGACTATTTCTCAAAACCCAACGTTTGATACCTTTAAAGGTTTATTCAACGAAGCTGAATTTGTCTATCGTCATCTAGGCTCAAATGAGACCAAGCAAGCTGACCTGCTCAGCGCAGTTGGCTATAAAGACATGGCGAGCTTCATTAACGATACCGTGCCTGAACCAGTGCGCTTACATAAAGAGCTAGATTTGCCTGTGGCGATGAGTGAGCATGCCGCGCTTGCTAAATTACGTACCATGGCAGACGACATCACGGTTAATAAGAGCTATATCGGTCAAGGTTACTCGCCTGTGCGCATGCCAGCGGTTATTCAGCGTAATGTGCTTGAAAATCCAGGTTGGTACACCGCTTATACCCCTTATCAAGCTGAAATTGCCCAAGGTCGTCTAGAAGCATTGCTAAACTTCCAGCAAGTTTGTATCGATTTGACTGGTTTAGAGATGGCTGGCGCGTCATTACTTGACGAAGCAACGGCTGCGGCAGAAGCGATGGCGATGTCAAAGCGTGTCAGTAAAAGTAAATCAACCCAGTTTTTTGTTGATGACCGCATTTATCCACAAACCTTAGACGTCATCAATACTCGTGCCAAATACTTTGGTTGGGAAGTGGTGGTTGGTGATTTTGAACTGGCTAAATCAGGTGATTATTTCGGTGCTATTTTCCAATACGTCGGTGTTGAAGGCGATGTAAAAGACTTAACCGACGTTATCGCAGCGGTAAAGAAAAACAAAACCTACGTCAGCGTTGTTAGTGATATCATGAGCTTGGTGCTATTAAAATCACCAGCCGATATGGGTGCAGACGTGGCATTGGGTAGCACCCAGCGTTTTGGTATTCCAATGGGTTTTGGTGGTCCACACGCCGCCTACTTTGCCTTCTCTGATAAAGCCAAGCGCTCAGCACCTGGCCGTATCATCGGTGTTTCAAAAGACTCGCAAGGTAATACTGCATTACGTATGGCATTACAAACCCGCGAGCAGCATATCCGCCGCGAAAAAGCCAACTCAAACATCTGTACCTCACAAGTATTGCTTGCTAATCTAGCGGGTATGTATGCGGTGTATCATGGTCCAGGTGGCGTCAAGCGTATCGCGACTCGTATCCATGCCTTTGCGACTGCCTTTGCGAATGTTATTAAACAAGCTAACGATAGCAATTTAAATGTGGTACATGAGCAGTTCTTCGATACGGTTGTTATTGATTGTGGTTCAGAGAAGCTGGCGACGCAGATTTTTGAAAATGCGGACAATGTTGGCTATAACTTATGGCGTTTGGGCGACAGTAAGCTTGGCGTTGCGTTCAGTGAAATCAGCGATGCGCAGGACTTTAATGTCTTAACTCAGCTATTTGTTAGTAAATCACATGATTTACCTGAAGCGGCTAGCGTATCACTTGATAGCGCCCACTTGCGTACTGACGATATCTTGACCCATCCAGTCTTTAACACGCATCATACCGAACATGAAATGCTGCGCTACTTAAAATCGCTTGAAGACAAAGATTTGGCGATGAACCGTAGCATGATTTCACTTGGTAGCTGTACCATGAAATTGAACGCGACCAGTGAGATGCTACCGATTACGTGGCCTGAATTTGCCAATGTGCATCCATTTGCACCGCGCGATCAAGTCACCGGTTACATTGCGATGATTGATAGCTTGCAAGAGCAACTGAAAGCCATCACAGGTTTTGATGAAGTGTCTATGCAGCCTAACTCCGGCGCTTCAGGCGAATATGCTGGTTTATTAGCAATCCGTCGTTACCATGAGTCATTGGGTGAAACGGATCGTGATGTTTGCTTCATTCCAATGTCAGCGCACGGTACCAACCCTGCTACCGCCATGATGATGGGTATGAAAGTAATCGTGGTTAAAACTGATGACAATGGTAACGTAGACATCGATGACTTGACCGCTAAATGTGAAGAGCACAGCGCCAATCTAGGTGCCTTGATGATTACTTATCCATCAACGCATGGTGTGTTTGAAGAAGGCATTCGTCATATTTGTGATTTGATACATAAGCATGGCGGTCAAGTTTATATGGATGGCGCCAACATGAATGCGCAGGTCGGCATGATGCAGCCTGCTGATGTTGGAGCAGATGTACTGCATATGAACTTGCATAAAACCTTCTGTATCCCACATGGCGGCGGTGGTCCAGGCATGGGCCCTATCGGAATGAAAGCACACTTAGCACCATTTATGGCCAACCATACGTTGAGCCCTGTGCATAATGCGCAAAATGATTGCTCAGCGGTATCGGCAGCACCTTATGGTTCAGCGAGCATCTTACCTATCTCATGGATGTATATTGCTATGATGGGCCGTGATGGTCTGCTAAAAGCAACTGAGCTTGCGCTATTAAATGCCAACTATGTTGCCAGCCAGCTTAAAGACCACTACCCTGTTCTTTATACCGGCAAAAATGGCCGCGTCGCTCACGAATGTATCATCGATATTCGCCCATTGAAGGAAGAAACTGGCATCACTGAAAGCGATATTGCTAAGCGCTTGATGGATTATGGTTTCCACTCACCAACGATGAGTTTCCCAGTAGCGGGCACCTTGATGATTGAGCCCACTGAGTCTGAGTCTAAAGAAGAGTTAGATCGTTTTATCAGTGCGCTACAATCTATCAAAGCCGAAGCGATGAAAGCCAAAGCTGGCGACGATGGTTGGACGTTAGAAGACAACCCGTTGGTCAATGCACCGCATACCGCGGCAATGATTACCAGCAGCGAATGGTCGCATCCGTACAGCCGTGATACGGCTGCATTCCCACTGCCTTATATTCGTGCTCATAAGTTCTGGCCGAGTGTGGCACGTGTTGATGACGCTTATGGTGATAAGAACCTCATGTGCTCTTGCCCAAGCATCGAAAACTATATGTAGTTTTCAAACAACTATAAATAGTCGATATAAAAACAAACCTCCAAATCAGTAGCTGATTTGGAGGTTTTTATTTTGCCTATTCTGGGCTAATAATTTAAAGGGTCATGTGATTAGCGTTTAAATTAGTGGCTAGAGTCTAGGGCGTGTCCTCAATTCAATCGATGGACATCTAAATGGTCTAAAAATAGCTAAATTTTGCCAAACTTCGTCAAATAGCTGGGTAATATCCCGATATTAACTGCACTATTTTCCTTGTTTGGCTACAATTTATCTCATTTTTATCACCATTTTTAAAATGAGGACACGCCCTGATATAATAAAACATCAGTAAAATAACTTTTGGAAAATAACATGCAACAAAAAAGCCGCGTCATTCTGATTCATGGTCTGCATCAAACCGCTTGGATTATGCGGCTATTGGCCAAACGCTTGCAAGCAGCAGGATTTGACACCCACCAATATGGCTATCGTAGTATGCGTGATGGCATCAAAACCAATAGCGCCCGCCTAAATGACTGGCTAGAAAAGCATCATCATCCTGACCAGCCAATCGATTTGGTCGGTCATAGTTTGGGCGGTTTAATTATTCGCGATTTCGTCACTCAGTATCCCAAGTGGCAAATTGGACGCTGCGTAACGCTTGGGACACCGCATTTAGGTAGTGTTTGTGCAGATTATATTTGGCGCTTGACCCCAGCTGTAGTGGGGCGCTCGTACGTCGATGCGCTAGATGGCACGGTCGCGCCCTTACCGGAGCATATTACCTTAGGCGTGATTGCCGGTAATCGTCCTTATGGCTTGGGGCAGTTATTTTTGCAGTATCATAATCGCAAACTACGTAAGACAAATAATATGCCATCAGCAGAACACCTGCTACACGATGGCACAGTATATGTTGAAGAGACCAAAATAGAGGCAGCCACTGACCATATCGTATTACCAGTATCGCATACTGGGATGCTGGTCGATAAAACAGTAGCCGCTCAAACCAAATATTTTTTACAACATGGACAGTTCGACCATAGCGAGCTTAAGCATTTATAAATACTAAGCATTTATAAATACTAAGCGTTTATAAATGCTGAGCACTTATAAACGCTACTCTTTATCGCTTAGCGAACATTGATACCCATACCCTGCTGCAACTCGGTTTTATGCTCCTTAATCACTGGAATCAAGGTTTGCATCACCCACTCATTGCGCCAGCCTTTTAAGCCTTCTGGTAATTCGCTTAAATCTTTATCAAAGGCGATCACTTCATAGAGCTGCGCGAGCCATTTTTTACGCATCAATACATTAGCAGGGACGCCGATTTTTTCTGCTTGCTTGTCTATCGCGTGTTGTACCGCTTTTGACAGTACTTTATTTTTTGAGCGATACGGTGGTAATAGGCAGTCTGGATGTTCAGCAGGATGCAGATTTTTTGCTTCCTTAATCACCTTTAGCAACTCTTCACCATATAGGCGCAGCATACTACGGTGCATCGTGGTTTTATGTGCCAGCTCGCGCATGTTGCTTGGCTTTTCGGTGATAATCTCACGTACCGCTTGTTTTTTTATGACAAAGGTACGCGGTTGATTGGTCGCCCGTGCCAGCTCTTCGCGCCACGTTGCCACTGCTTGTAGTATCGCCATTTGCTCAGAGGTATAACGATAATCTGCCATCGTTAGATACATCGCCTCATCTTCAACGTGCTGCGCGTCATACAAATCACTGGCATAAAGCTGGCAGTCCGCCCACACGTATTCAAACAGACCCTGCTTTTTCAGCTCATATTCAAGACTTAAATAAAGCGCTGGCAAAAATCGCACGTCATCAATCGCATATTGCTCTTGCTCATCTGATAGCGGACGCTGTAACCAGTCGGATTGGCTTTGTTCTTTATCAATATGCATATCTAGCTGATCATCAAGCGCCTGCTGATAGCCCATTTGCAATTGGCCAGTTAAATAAGACAGGGCAATTTGCGTATCAAAGATATTGGTCAATGGCGGACAACCAGACAGTAGATAAAAAATCCCCAAATCCTCGCCGCAGGCATGCCAAATCGCCACATCCACTTTCATCAGCGCTTGCCACAGCTCAGCCAATTGCAGTTGCGGGGCATCTAACAAATAAATATGGTCGCCCACATTTAACTGCACCAGTGCCAAGCGTGGATAATAGGTATCGCGCTTGATAAACTCAGTATCTAACGCTACCCGCCCGCAAGTTGCCAAGGCATCGATAACTTCCTTTAAACCATCTTGCTGACGTACCCAAGTGACCGAGGCTTCATCGGCGATACCTAGCAATGCATCGATATCTGGCTCGGGCGGCAAACCTGCGGGCGCTACCTCATTATTGACTGGTGGTTTTGATAACTCATCATCAGTAGCAGCAGTATTGTCTGAGAGGTTTGATTGGGTGGCAGCAGTTGAAGCAGTTGAAGCATGGTTGGACACGGGCAGATACCTGCATAAATAGGAGAAAATAAAACGCTAAATTGCGTCTTAATAAAAGTGGATAAGAAAACAATTATAACAATTCCATCAAATAAAATGGACAAGACTTGGCTTTTATAGAGAATTTATGAAATTGCTATACAGCATACTATAAGAAAGAGCGATTTTGCATGGCTTGTCCAAGAGTCATACTATCTAGATACTCAAGCTCGCCGCCCATCGGTACGCCTTGTGCCAAGCGAGTGACTTTATTGACATGACGACCAACCGCCTCACTGATAAAGTGCGCCGTCGTTTGACCCTCAACAGTAGTACCAGTTGCCAATATCAACTCTTCAACAGGCTCTTGCTTAACCCGCCAGACCAGCTGATCGATATTTAAATCATCGGCACTGATGCCGTCTATTGGCGATAAATGACCGCCTAAAACAAAGTAGCGCCCACGATAGCCTGCCGTTTGCTCGATAGCCATAACATCTGCGGCAGTTTCGACCACGCATAATAAGCCATTATCGCGCCTTGGATCTTGGCATAATGGACAAATAGCCTCATCACTAAAGCTATGGCAGCGCTGACATTCGACGATATCGCGCATCGCCTCATCAAGCGCTTGCGCGAGCGCCATGCCTTGGGGGCGTTTTTTAGTAAGCAGATGTAGCGCCATACGTTGGGCACTTTTTTGCCCCACGCCCGGCAAAATACGCAGCTGTTTGACCAGCTGATCAAATTTGGCTGTCAGCAAAGTAACTTCCTTTATTTAACTTAATTTATAAATCGTAGCTATAAAAATGGGGTCGTATCGTGTCGATAACAACCCCATTTTTGTGTTCAATCAGCAGTTTTTCGCGCTTAAAAGCTTAATATTTAACGGCTTTATTTTAAAAGAATTAGTCTTTAAAAGTTTCGTCTTAAAGAGCTTAGCGCTGAAAATCCCGCTATTTAGAACATGCCTTGCATACCCGGTGGTAAACCCATGCCTGAAGTCGCGCCAGCCATGGTTTCTTCATATAGCTCATCCGCTTGACGCACGGCATCATTGATCGCAGCAGCAATTAAGTCTTCGATCATATCTGGCTCATCTTCCAATAAGCTTGGATCGATAGTCAAACGCTTAACCACGTGACGACCTGTCATAGTAACTTTTACCAGACCGCTGCCCGCTTCGGCTTGAACTTCTTTATTGGCCAATTCTTTCTTAGCGTTTTCAACGTTTGCTTCGACTTTCTTTTGCATCGTTTGTGCTTGTTGCATCAATGCTTGAATATTCATAGTTGCCTCTTTGTATTTTGTCTTAATGCGTATAATAATGAATCGTCATTAATTACGTAAACCTGATGTTAATTGCGATTATACCTTTATCTTTACAAACTGTCTAAACCATGCGCCAAATCTTTGATGATATCTTCCACATCTTCTAAACCTACCGACAAACGGATGAGACTATCATTAACGCCTGCCTCTGCTCTTGCCTCAGGCGTTAGGCGGAAATGGGTGGTGGTCGCCGGATGAGTAATCGTCGTTTTAGCATCGCCTAAGTTATTGGTGATAGAAACCATTTGTGTTGAATCAATCACATGCCAAGCAGCGGCTTTTGAATCCCTTTTGCTTGAATCAGCGCCAGCCGACGGCTTAACTTCAAAGCCCATGATAGCACCATAGCCACCTTTCATATGATGTTGACGCGTCGCCAATTCATGAGCGGGATGATTACTCAAACCTGAAAAATGCACGGCACTGACATTGGGATGATTGACCAAAAATTCTGCCACTTGATTGGCATTTTGGCAATGCGCTTGCATACGCAGTTTCAGTGTTTCAAGCCCCTTGGTAAAGACCCATGCGTTAAATGGGCTCATGCTGATACCGCCTGAGCGCACCACGGTAAATGCTTCTTGCATCAGCTTATCGCTACCGACCAGTGCGCCGCCCAATACCCGACCTTGACCGTCTAAATACTTGGTCGCAGAGTGAATGACCACATCAGCGCCCAAATCTAACGGGCGTTGCAATGCTGGCGTCGCAAAGCAGTTATCAACGACCAATAAGATATCATTGGCTTTACATAGCTGACTTAAATAGCCGATATCGCAGATTTGCGCCAACGGATTGCTGGGGCTTTCGCAATAAATCACCTTGGTATTCGGCTGTACAGCTTTTGCCCACGCGTCATTATCGAAGCAATCGACATAGCTGACTTCAACGCCGAACTTTGCCATATAGTTATTAAACAAACCAATCGATGAGCCAAATAATTGATTGGCAGCAAGCAGGTGGTCACCTGCTTTTAAATAGGCTAAGCACATGGTCAAAATCGCGCCCATACCTGATGCGGTCGCCACAGCCCGCTCGCCATTTTCAAGCGCGGCTAAACGACGCTCAAAGGTACGCACGCTAGGATTGGTATGGCGTGAATAAACATTGCCCGACTTATCACCGTTGAAATGGGCTGCTGCATCTGCCGCCGACTCATAAACATAAGAGCTGGTGGTAAAAATAGCTTCCGAGTGCTCACCTTCGTCGGTACGATGCTGCCCTGCCCGTACCGCAATCGTTTGCATACCATAATCGAGTTCTAGATTGAGCGCGTCACTGCGCCAGTTAGGGTCTACTTTATTCAAATTTTTATCATCATGCACTTGCGACTGGCTCATAAATTTTCCATTGCACTGGTTATTATTAAACATACGGCTTATTTTGACTATAAACAGCATTTGTTCGCGTTATCATAGCATGGCAACTTATTCCAAACAGCTGGTTTCAAAGACCTGCTAAATATTATTTTTGAATACTATAGGTTTAGCACTTAGCATTAGGTTCCAGCACTTAGTGTTCAGAAATTATTATTAAATATTTAGAATTAACTATTAATGACTTGATACTAAAAACACCGATGCATTTATAAGGATAAGATGCAAGCGCAGACGATGACTGGACGATGTGGTTATCATGACCAAATAACGTGCCGTATCTAACAAAAATAACGTATTTATAATAGGCACAGATGACAACAGCTGCTAAGCTTAGCCGCGCTTTGAATATTGCTCTGAGCGATATTATGATCCGCTTCATAATCAGTGCTATCATCGGTAAAAACAGCAAGCAAAGTTAAGTCCATTATTCACCAGTATGTCATTACATTCAGGCTCATTAAGGTATCTCATTTATGTCGATGTTTAGTATAGAACCAAGCAACTTATCGCTGAGTCTAACACTGGGACTCACCTTAAGTCTTAGTGGCTGCCAAACTTTGCCAAAGCAGCCGCATTTGCCTGAAAGCCAAGCTTTATCAGCGCGTGTTGACGCGCTATATCAGCAAAATGATGAGCCACAAGACGATAGCATTGAAGGTAATGATATTCAAAGCGATAGCAATCAAAATAGTAATAATCAAAGCAGTAATAATCAAGATAGCAGCCAAGAAAATAGCCCAAATACCAATCCAAAAATCGACAATACGGATTTGGTGGCGGCGATTAGTGAACAAAGCGAGATTCACCCTGATTTATCTGGCTACCATCCGATTGTGACCGGTGCCAATGCGTTTGCCTCACGCAGTATTTTGACCAGTATGGCTACCCGCAATATCGATGCGCAATACTATATTTGGCACGATGACCAAGCCGGACAGCTGATGCTAAAAGACTTGTGGGATGCCGCTGAGCGCGGGGTTATTGTACGCTTGTTGCTCGATGATTTTAATAATAATGCCAAATTCGATCAGCATTTATTACGTTTTGCCAGTCACCCGAATATCGCGGTGCGTATTATCAATCCCTTGATGTATCGTAAATTTCAAACTTTAAACTTCGTCACCGGTTTACCGCGAATCAATCGCCGCATGCACAATAAAAGCATGATTTTCGATAAGCAAATCACCATTATTGGTGGGCGTAATATCGGTGATGAATACTTAAGTAACGATAAAAACAGCCAATTTGCGGATTTAGACGTTTTACTGATAGGTAAAGTTGTCGCTGATATTGACAATAGCTTTGCAAGCTACTGGTCGGCACCAATCTCATTTGATATTCAAACCCTAGCGACCCTTGATAAAGGTGAAACCACGGATTTTTTAGAGGGCTTGGATAAGTTAAGAGTTGATGAGAAAAATAACAGCAAAAGTAGCTTAGATGTCTATAAAGCTGCTATCGAAGATTCTTCAATTGATACCGATTTAATCAATAAGCGCGTACCCTTTCGCTGGACGGACATGCAGTTCTTAAGTGATGATGTGGGTAAACTCACCAAAACTGTTCCAGCCGATACCAATTTGGTGCATCAGCTGCGCACTTTATTGGGCAGCCCGACCAAACGCCTAACTATTATCTCATCTTATTTCGTACCGACCAAAGACGGTGTCAATACGCTGGTTGCTTTGGCTGAAGCGGGCATCGATATCAAGATTTTAACCAACTCTTTTGATGCGACCGATGTGACCGCCGTGCATTCTGGCTACAGTCAATGGCGTCCTAACCTGCTGCGTGCAGGGGTAAAAATCTACGAGCTAAAATCTACCGCTTCTGAAGAAAAACGCGAAAACAAACTGTGGAAAGCGCGCAGTCAATCGTCAACCAGCTTGCATGCAAAAACCTTTGCCGTTGATGACTATCAAGTATTTATCGGCTCATATAATGTCGACCCACGCTCCGCGAATATCAATACCGAGATGGGCGTGATTATCAATGATGATGAGCTTGCAAAGCAGTTACATGGTGCGCTCAGCGATGACCTATTAAGCCAAGCTTATGAAGTCAAGTTATTAGAAAATGGCAATTTGCAGTGGCATACCGTAGAAGATGGCAAAAAGGTCATTTACGATTCAGAGCCACGCGTTGATATCAGTGACCATGTGTGGCTCACCATCATGTCATGGTTACCGATTGATTGGTTACTATAACTGTCAGCTCACTTAGCTTTAACTCCTTTAACTTGAATCAATCAGTTTTGTTTATAAGCGCTTATTTACAAATTGTCTATAGCGACAATAACTTGAGCGAGATATCTTAAGCCGATAATTTAACCTTGAAGTATTTTTTAGTGCAAGATCCTATCTTTTCGGCAAATCATTAGCCAGTTATATGATTTGTCGTTTTTTATTATGGCCGGTTATCTAGATGGTGACTGGCTTAACAAACTCTTCCCTATGTGGATGCGTGATATATTATGCCTTCTCGTTCTCAATATGCTCTGATGTCCTCTAAAGATAGAAATGCCGTACTGTTTATTTGCTTTAGCAGCGCGGTCGCGTTTTTTGATTTTTTGATTTATTTATATCTTGCAAATATCATCGCCGCTACCTTTTTACCTGCTAATGCTGACTCTACGGTTGCCAGTATGCAAGGGCTTGGGCTTTTTGCGATTGGGTATTTGGCACGTCCATTCGGCGGCATCATCTTTGGCCGCTTTGGTGATATTAAAGGTCGAAAACCGCTCTTATTAATCAGCATATTGGTGACTGCTGCAAGCTTATTGGCCATGGCCTGCTTACCAACGCATGCACAATGGGGCTTAATTGCACCCGCCTTATTTATTGCCTTACGTTTGATACAAGGGATGGCATTTGGCGTTTTTGTACCACTTGCTTGGGTTTTTGTCTCAGAACACGTGCCGCGCCAATATTTATCAGTCGCTTGTGGCTATGTGACCGCAAGTTTTTATGTTGGTGTGTTATTTTCCAACGCCTTTTTTCTTTGGCTGACCAATGCACTGACCACTGCGCAATTGGCTGATTATGGTTGGCGTATACCATTTTTTATCGCAGCATTTTTGAGCGTTTTACCTTTGTTGGCATGGCGCTGGATAGATGAGTCACCGTTTTTTATCGCTATGAAAGCATCAAAACCACGTGATTATGTGGTCAAACCCTTTACCCTACTCTTTAAACATTGTAAGCATTCTATCTTTATCGGCTTGGTTCTGACCCTCATTGTCGCTAGTATCACGACCGTTATCGTTCTGTTATTACCGGATTTAATTGAATTGCGCTTTACCTTAGATAATGACTTGTTTGGATTTTCACACAGTCTTGGCATTGTGTTTATGATTTTTGGCTGTGTGTTTTATGGCATCATATCCAATCATCAAAATTTTGGTAAAGTATTGGCGATTGGCTCTGTATTATTGATTGTGCAGATGCTTGCTTTCTTTTACCATCTGCAAGCCAGTGGCGACTATATTCTCATTATGTATGCGCTTTTAGGTTTTTGCGCTGGTATTGTCGGCATGATACCCGCCATTATTGTGCAACTATTTCCGACCAATGTACGACTCACTGGTATGGCGCTTTGTTATAATCTATCTTACGGTCTTGTTGGGGTATTGGTGCCTTTTGCGCTTGGTTACGCCACTTTATACATCAGTTTCTCGCCTGCCCTATACATCGTATTTATCGGCTTTATTGGCATCATCATGGGCATTTATTTTTATAATCTGCCAGAGTTTAGAAAAATCAATGAAGTCATTTAAGAAGTATTTATATCATAGTAGCCATGTCATAGTAGATATGTCATTTAGCCCTACTTTGCTTGGCCATTGATTTTTTCATCGTTTAACCAATATACCCTTAGTAATAAAAAGCGCCCTGCCTCTATCAGGCATGGCGCTTTATCGACTATTTTTTTAATATATATAAAAATGCACTTAAAAGCATTTATGCTTAACAACGAGGCTTAACCCTAATGGTTGATATGACCAACAAACGACTCTCTGTTGCGCCAATGATTGATTGGACAACGACAGATTATCGCTACTTTGCACGGCTGTTTAATCCGCACGTTTATCTTTATACCGAGATGATTAGCACCGGTGCGCTGATACATGGCAATCGCGCACGGCATTTGCGCTTTGATACGCTTGAGCATCCGCTGGTGCTACAACTGGGCGGCGCCGATATTAGCGAGATGACCCAATGCGCCCAATTTGCCCAGCAGCATGGCTATGATGAGGTCAATATCAACGTTGGTTGTCCGTCTGATCGTGTCCAACATAATAAGATTGGTGCTTGCCTTATGGCAGAGCCGCATACGGTTGCTGATTTGGTTAAGCACATGCAGGCGGAGGTCGATATCCCGGTGACCGTCAAGCATCGTATTGGTATCGATGATTTTGACAGTTATGAGTTTATGGTGGATTTTGTCGAAAAAGTGGCAGCTGCAGGCTGTACGCGCTTTATCGTCCATGCCCGTACGGCGTGGCTACAGGGCTTGAGCCCGAAGCAAAATCGCGAAATACCGCCCTTACGTTATGATGATGTTTACCGGCTTAAGCAGGACTTCCCGGCCCTTGATATCGAAATTAACGGCGGTATCGAAACGGTTGCTGATATTAAAGCGCATTTACAGCATATCGATGGGGTGATGATTGGACGGGCGTTTTACCATAACCCGTATTTGCTGGCAGAAGCTAATAGCTTATGGGGCGAATCTAGTCCTAAGCGCTCAGATATTTTAGCAAAACTGTATCCATATTTAGAAGAACAAGTTGCTAAAGGTGAAGCGCTACCAACGATGACGCGGCATTATTTAGGGTTGTTTCAAGGTTTGATGGGCGCTCGCAAATGGCGACAGGCATTGAGTGGCAAACCGCAACTAACGATTGATGATATTAAACGAGCCGCTGAAGAAGTCTTAGCCTTAAATCCAGATGCTTAAAGACAAGTAACTACCCTTCTCGCGTAAAATATTATAAGCGCCCAATCACATAAGCATAAAACAATAACTAATTAGTGCATGGCTAATTGACAAAGACATTCGCCAATTAGCCGTTAGTATTTTATATATAAGTATTTAAGCGCCTTGCGCTAAATACTGCGCCATCGCAGCGCCATTATTAATAATATGTAGCAGCATCGGCAGCACTAGCGAGCCTGACTTAATACGCGCGTAGCAAAATATCAATGCCAATACCACAATGGTGCTGATTTCATAAATGCCATATTGCAAATGAATCACTGCAAATATCACGCTGGTCACTAGGCTTGCGACGACTGCGCCGCGATGCTCTGCATAGGTTGTGCCTGAGAATTGCTCTGCGATAGCTGACCACAACAGTCCACGAAATATCAGCTCCTCATAAATTGGCGCGACAATCACCATCGCAAATATCAATAGCCATACTGAGCTGACAGACTGATATAAAGGGTCGACAAAGACCAGTGGCGATTTATCGAGCAGGTAAGTTAATGCCTGACTGCCAATCATAAATATCAGCAGCAATCCTAACATGCCGATGCCTACCGTCCATGAGAAGGGCTTTAGCGCCAGATACTGCTTTACATTCCCGCCTCTCACACGAATCAACAATACGCTGATTGCCACCAGTAATATACAGCCGATGATGATAGAAAGACTTACTACCGTGCCATCGTTACTACCAAAAAAGAAAATATCGCCCATGGTTGCATTTTTAGCGGCGGGCAACACCAGTTTCCCCGCGATATAGACGCCGATTAATTGACTGATAAAAAATGTCACCACCATGCCTATAACCAACACTAGCGCACCCAAGCGCGAAAACAGCGGTGCAGGCTTAGGTGCCTTAGTCATAACAGATGGGATCATAACAGGTTTTGTGGTCGCATCTTTTAGCATAAAGTTGTCACTCAAAGGGGTGTGCTAGCTGCCAACAGGATATTTATTATGAGCATTAATAATGCATCAACTTATTTTGGTAATTGTTTTCTGATAAGCTCAAGCACTTGTAGCGCCACCGATTCTGGATGCTCAAGTGGAAACATATGACCGCCGGCGTGGGTTTCGTAATTTATATTAAGCCGTGATTTGATTTGCTGCGGGAAGCGGCGCTTAAGAAAGATACTGTCTTTACCAATGATAAGCGTCACCGGCGGTTTAGGCGCTCGGTTTGGGGTCAGCCAATACCATGACGGATTGGTACGAAAAACCTCAACTTCGCTGGCTTTAGGGATAGCCAATGTTACCTTGCCATCCGCCCGCTCATGTAAACCATGCTCGATATAGCCCTGAAAGCTACGCTCATCGAAATCTTTAAAAAAACCTTTATGACGCAGCTTATCATAAGCATCGTCGCGGCTATCCCAAACATCACGGCGATGCTTAGAGACGCCAGCTGGCGAGAGCTTATCCATCAAGCGATTATTCATCAGCGGTAATCTATCTGCGGTTTTGGCCAAATGCCATAGCAAGCTGACTTTACCATAAATCCAAGGCGGATCCATCAGTACCGCTTGCGCAAAGTGTTCTGGCGCACGGTATAACGCCTGCATAGTACACATGGCACCAAGCGAATGACCGACGCCCACCACCTGACTAACGCCATGCTGCTCACAAGTACGTTTAACACTGTCGATAATCTGCTGCGTCAGGCTCTGCCAATGGTTATCTACTGGATAATCGGGCGTATTACCCAACATAGGAATATATTCAATGGTAAAAAACTCAGCAAGCGGTGCAAAAAACGGCGCATAAACGGCACTTGGCATACCATTGGCATGAGCAAAATGAATGATAGGCTTTTGGGTTATCTTAGATTTGGGCAATGATGCAAAGGTCTGCAAGGTAATGGCACTCATGACAAGCTCTCAGTAATTTAAATAGCTGTTTATTATAATAGTCAAAATTTATATACAATTAAGGCTGAGCATAGTCATATGCTCAGCCTTAACAATCATACACATTAAATCTAAAATATAAAGGGCTTAGCGCATCTGCGCGTTACCCTCTTCTTGCGGTAGTACGTCAAGCTTGATGCTTGAGCCAAGCCCTGCGCCTAACTTAACCGCAAAGCGATCCATAAATAAGCTAAATGGGTCGGTCGGCGTATAGTTGACGACGTTATCAAGTTTAAGTTGTTTCTCTAAACTTGAAATACTGCCCTTTTTGTCGGCTAAACCAAGCTCAATAGACTGCTCGCCGGTCCAGAATAGCCCTGAAAACAGTTTATTTTGCTCAGGATTTTTTAGACGATCGCCGCGACCTTCTTTGACCGCATTGATAAAGTGCTTATGGGTATTGTCTAGCACTTTTTCGACATGCTGCTCTTCATAAGCCGTGAGCGGACGCGATAGGCTTAAGATATCTTTATACTCGCCTGCGGTAATGGTACGGTCTTTAACGCCAAACTTATCCATTAAGCCTTCGATATTATAGCTTGGCATAATTACGCCAATCGAACCGACCAAGCTTGATGGATTGACATAAATCTCATCCGCCGCTGACGCGATATAATAAGCACCAGAAGCACCCATATCACCAATCACCGCGTAAAGCTTTTTATCAGGGTATTCTTGACGCAAATCCATCATCGTCTGCCAGATTTCATCAGACTGGACAGGTGAGCCACCAGGTGAGTTGATATCGAGCGCCACCGCTTTGGCATTGCTGTTTTTAAAGGCGCGCGTCAAGGCTTCATTGACATCATAAGCATTCGCCACATCACCACTACTAATCGTCCCTTGGATTTCAACCACAGCCAAATGCGGCTTACTGGTATCCATGCCATCGAGACTGGTTGGTGTTTTAGTGCTGCAACCACGGCCAAGGGTTAAAAATATCAATAATATATAACCAAAGGTCAATAGCTTAAAGAAAATACTCCAGCGACGGGCGCGGCGCTGCTCAACCACACTGGCTAATAACGTATTTTCAATCAGTCGCCACTCTTGTCCGCTCGGCTGATTTGATTGCTGCAGCGGCGTTGGCTGATTTGCCGAGTTGTTAGGACGTTTGTTAGGGTCTGGTGGCCAGTTGGGCATATAACTTCCTAAGTCAGAAACAATGTAAAACAATAAAAGAGAGGGTCTTAAAACTTAATCGAGCAAAAACTTAATACAACCGCAATAAGTATATTTGCTTATATAAGTGCATTTTGTAGCGCTTTCATAAAAGTTAAATAAGCTACTAAGTATGATGCCATTTCACTCATGGTTCAATAGCAGAACTGTGAAATAGCTTGATATTATAATGGCGACACCTTATAGCAGTGAGGCATTTCATAAGTAGAAGCGAGGCATTTTATAAGCATAGCACTGTTAAGGTACAGCCTAAGGTTAATCCTTAGTATCAGTATTAAAAGCTAAGGCGGCATCTAATGGCTTATTATCGTAAGTGATTATCTCATGGATTTGTTGCTGGCTTATTACCTCAGTAGAGATATGCGAAGTACTGTGTCCAAGCCATGTTGTGCTATTTATGGCATTGTCTAAGGTGTTGTTTAAATTGGTATTTTTATCATTATACTCAATCGAACATAATAACGACCACATTTGCCAAACGCGCGGATGGGTATCGGCATTCAGAACCAGACGTGATTGAGCATTTTTAGCTTGAGGGGTTGGCGCCTCTATATCGGACTGAAGCGTTTGTATATTAGCAGGTAATGATTTGAGTGGCTCAGCCGCATTATAATTGATGACTTGAATAGGCAATCGACTGTCAATAGCAAGCGTACAATCCCAGACACTAACATCGTTTATTTTTCTCCAACCTGTTATTGCTCGTAAAGTTAAATCGCCATTCATGAGTTGCCAGATTTTACCTTGCTCACAACCTTGGGCGCTAATGGTTGTATGAGTTTTAGCTTGACTGGATTGACTGGCTACTTGATAAGCGTGCTGACGCTCAGGCCAGCGTTCACTACGCCCTGCTTGCCAGTATTGAGCGGTTGGGAAACGTTGACTTAGTTGCGCTACTGTCATGGGTAGTAATTCAGAGTTGCTCGGCTCAGAATTATTTGTTTTAAAACTATTAGCCTTTAAGGATTTACTGTTGCTAGTCGATGATATTGACAGTGTAGCAGTCAATGCGGTGCTACTACTTTGTACCACGATACCCTCTAAGCGCTTAATAGATAAGCTACGTAATTGCTGCTCTAGGGTCGCGGAAAACTTATCAGCCGTTAGCGTGCTTGGCATCGTACGGACACTATCAGGTCTATGGTCGGCCAAAAACAACCAGCTGACATTTTTCTTATTTACCCGTCTAGCGGCTGCGTGTTTATTATTATCCTTATGCACCTTTTCATTATTTATCACAGGGTATTGCAGCAAAACTGCACTCACATATTGGTCGCCAGTCGGTAAAATATAGAGAGTTGGTATCGTGGTTAGTGACTGCTGATTGGCATATACCGTCATCACTAGCAGTGTTAACGGCGCTAGCGCGAGCCAACGACTGATAAGCCCGCGCGGCAATAACCACGGTAACATTGCCAGTAATACCATCAGAAAAATAGCCATATTGACTGGCGTATAGAGCCATGCCCCTGAAAATATCGGTAATGCCGTCAGCCACATAATCAGCTCATGTAAATAAGCGACAATAGCAATTACCAGCGTCCAAATAGCATCTGCCAGCGTGGGCACAATAAGGTAACAAAGCCCTGCCAATAGATTCAGCGGTACAATCACCCAGCCAAATAAACCTATGGCAAATAGATTGACGACAAGTCCTAACAATGACGCTTTGCCGAATAATAACAAGGTAATGGGCAAGAGAGCTATAAATAGCCAAAACTGTAATTTGAACAGTCGTTTAAACCCTAGCCACATGCGTTTAAGCAGCTGCTTGTTTTTATCATCATCATGACTAAAAGCCGTTAATTGGGTAAATTCTGCATGACTTGGCTGTGCTGAGCTATCCTCATATTTTAGCAATAGCGCCACCGCTATAAAGGACAGCCAATAACCTGCCTGCCACAATACATATGGGTCGAGCCATGCCATCAATACCGCCAGCGCCAATAATATGCGCATGGTACTAATCGGTAGCAATGTTAAGCGTATCAAACCTATCGCTAATAACATCCAAGCGGTACGCGCAGCAGGGACATCAAACCCGGTAAATAAAGCATAAATAAAAGCCGCACTAATCATCACCCACCAGCGCACTTGCCAACGCGGGATATGACGATAAAGAGATGGACAAAAGCGATTCAGCAGTAGGACTGCCAATCCCGCTAACACAATCGCTAAAAATAAAACATGCGTCCCCGAGATCGCCAGTAAGTGTGAAATACCGGCCAGCTGATACAAATCTTTGGTATCGCGATTGATTAAACTGCGATCACCGGTCAGCAAACTTAAAGTTACCGCTTTTGCTTGCTGCTGTGCGGTATTTTGTGCTGCCCAATCTTGATAAAAGTATTGGCGCAGCTGCCAGCGTCCTTGGTCGATAGCGCTACGCAAACGGTATAAATAAGACTCGTCAGCTTTAGATAGTGCTGAGTCATCAAACGGAATAGTCGAGGTACTGGTCGCTAGTATATTAGCAACGCCATCGATATGCCGACCCCGTAACCACCGATAACTATCAAACCCGGTTGGGTTATTCAGCGCTTGCTCAGAGCCAGCAAGTGGCGCTAGCGTTAAGGTCATCAATAATTGATCACCGGGCTGCAGATGATTTAAGTCTATAATCTGTGTTTGCTTAGATAGGTTTTTAGCTTGTTTCGTAGAATATTTTTTGGAGGGTTTTTTAGGCTTGGGCTTTTTTGAATACGCGTTTAGCAATACGCGGTATTCAGCTCTCTCAAAGCTTTCAAAATCTTCAGAACTATCATGGCTTAAATTATCTTTAGTTTCTTTATTACTGCTTAGGCTATTATTCAACCCTTCTTTATAATTTGCAGTATAATTCGCCGTAAGATTATCTAAATCCTGTGCTGTCAGTTCAGACAATAAAGGTGATATCTGACTGATGGTGGCAACCTGTCGATAGCCACTATCACTTGCGACATCATAGACACTATCACTTATGCCCTCGATGCTAACCAGCGCTTGTACACGCAAAGGTTGTTTTATGGCGCTACTTTGCGCCTGTTGATGACTTATCAAGGCGAGCAGTCCACTACCACTAATCAGCGTCAGTGCTAGCGCTGCCAATAATAAATAGCGGACACACTTAGAAAGTAACGACAAGCTATACGCTGAGGTTTTCGTAGAATTTTTAACAGAAGGGTTTTGAGAAGGAGGTTGTCTAATAGTAAAGGAACGAGGATATGGAATACGACGTTGACTGACGACTAACAAAACAATAGTAAGTATCGTTAATAATAGCGGCAATGTCGCAGTAGCACTGAGGTCTGCTAATAACGGACTAACAGGCAGCGGCATGCTATCAGCAACGGCCAAAACGCCCATCATAACGATGATTATCAAGCTACCAATTAACCAGTACACCAGCGCTCCTTGCTTGATAGTCTGTATGATAAGTATAGGCTGTATGATAAATGATGATTGACGATAGCCTTAATGTTAGACCGAACCGTCAAGCGATGGCATTTATCCTGCTATTACCCTATACTGAGCAGAAATATTGCGATAGTGATTATCCACCATTATCTTCCTGCTTTTCTGATAACATCCTTACCTGTATTTTTTATTAATAATATCACTGCATACCAGCCCATCAGTATGATTGAGCGGGCTGTAGATAACGAGTAAAGGCGATTCTGTGCCAAACAAACGTCTGAAAGACCTACTTCCTACCCCTGAAAAAATCCTAGCCAGTCGCACATTAAAACTGTTTGCGCCGCAACTTGCTGACCCGCGTTTGTGGCATTTTAATCGCCATAGTCTAAATAAAGCGGTTTATATCGGTGTGCTTAGCGCGTTTTTTCCGCTGCCAGGACAAATGTTACTGGCATTAATCGGCGCGCTCATTTTTCGAGCCAATGTCCCGATGGCGCTCGGTCTGACTTGGATTACCAATCCAGTAACCAGCTTGCCGGTATTTTATGCTGGCTACTATGTCGGCGCCAAAATCCTTGACGTACCGATGATTAGTTTGCGGCTTATCGGCAGGATGATTGCTGATTTTAGCTTATGGGCATTATCAGACGGCGCTAATCCCTTTATTACCTATAAAGGCACGGTATCTCTGACGGCGTTCTGTTTAGGACTCACGATTTTAGCCATCGTTAGCAGCATCGTATGCGGTTTGGCGTTTAAAGCCATCTGGCGCTATAAGACCGTTACCAGCTGGCAAAAACGTCAGCAGAACTCCTCTGACGAAACGCCTAAGCATTAACAGCTATTACTCATTTATAACCATTCATTCAGCACCAGTCATACTATAAAAATAGCAGCATTTTATAAAAATCATTGCCCAACTTTTAGGCGGCGTTATAATTCGCCTTCTTGCTCTTTATGTTTTTCGATAGCATTGAGAATATTATCGGTAAGATTGGTGTCCATCACAAAGACATCTATCACCTTCTCGTCTTTAAGCAGCGTATAGCGCTTGCCCGTCGCACTATCCTGCGCTTTTAAGTCGTAATCGACACCCGCTAAAGTAATCGAGTCAAAAACTGGCGTCAGCAACTCTATTTGCGCTTGTTTATCAATGGTGTCAAATAACGTTGGATCCATATAAGGTTTCAATGGCTCATTACCTTCTTCGATACTGCCAAACGCTTCAATCGGGTCATCGTCTTTATTCATACTATCCATCCTTACTTAATGAATAAGGCTGCCCTATACAGCCTACTTGTTATCTTATTTTTATAAAAAGTCTAACCCTATCATGCTACTGCTTAGTAACAGCAATCATGTAACTTTTAGAAGAAACGGTTAAGAATATTGTTTATAACATTGTTTATAACGAAAGATTAAAGGCTTAGTAATCTTCCCAATGACCATTACGCAAGAGTAGCTGACGGTCAGCAAGCGCAGCCAAACTACGGTCATGCGTTACCATCAACAGCGCCGTTTGCATGGTACTTTGCAGCTCGGATAACAGCCCAAACACACTTTGGGCATTGTCATAATCCAAGTTACCGGTCGGCTCATCGGCCAAGACAAGCGATGGCTTAGTCACCAGCGCACGGGCAATCGCCACACGTTGACGCTCACCGCCTGATAGCTCACCTGGCCTGTGCGCCAAACGGTGCTCAAGACCGACACTGTTTAAAATATCTATCGCTTGTTGGCGCGCTTCAGTGGTCGACATTTTTGGGCGCATTAGCAGCGGCATAGCGACGTTTTCAACCGCAGTAAATTCCGCCAATAGATGATGAAACTGATAAATAAACCCTAAGTGCTTGTTACGCATCGCGCCGCGCTCAGTCTCATTCATGGTATTTAACAGCTGACCATGTAGCCATACTTCACCACTGGTTGGCGTATCAAGTCCGCCGAGCAAGTGCAACAAGGTGCTTTTTCCTGAGCCACTGGTACCGACAATCGCAATGCGCTCACCAGCATTGACGGTCAAATCTAAGCCCGTCAATACTTGGGTACTCACCGCCCCTTCATCGTAAATTTTATTAATATTAGTCGCTTTTAAAATCGCAGACATAGCGCTTCCTTTATTTTATTTATCATGGCATTAACGCCTATAGATTACTCGTAACGTAGCGTTTGGGCGGGCTGAATTTTAGCCGCTCGGCGTGCTGGATAAATGGTCGCCAAAAAGCTCAATACAAATGACGCACTGGTAATCAGCACCACATCGGTCAAACGCAGCTGCGATGGCAGATAGTTCACAAAGTAAGCATCAAATAAATTCAAACCAAAGCTATTATTAATAAAGCCCAAAATATCACTGACGGTCAGGGCAAAGATAACGCCGAGTATCGTGCCTGCAATCGTACCGATAAAACCAATGACCACACCCTGTACCATAAAGACATGGGTAATCAGACGCGGTGAAGCACCAAAGGTTTTTAGAATGGCGATATCGGCTTTTTTGTCGGTCACTAGCATGACTAAACTTGAGACGATATTAAAAGCGGCAACTAAAATAATTAAAAATAACAGCAAGCCAACCATGGCTTTTTCCATTTGAATCGCACCAAACAGATTGCCGTGCGTTTGGGTCCAATCGCTAGGATATAACTGCTCAGGGGCAATGGCAGCAGCTCTTTGAGCGGCCATCGGTGCATTAAAGATATCGTCAAGCTTCATACGAATACCCTGCGCGCCCTCTGGTAGACGCAGTAATTTTGCCGCATCGCCCATCGGAATAAACGCCATCAGGCTATCTACTTCTGGACTGATGGTAAAAATACCCGTCAACGTAAAACGCTTAAAGCGCGGTATCACACCCGCTGGTGATGGCGACGCTTCTGGCAACACCAACGTCACTTTATCGCCTAAGCGCAGCCCCAAGGATTGCACCATCTCTTCACCAAGCACAATACTGAACTCACCGTTTTGTAAGGTATCAATACTGCCTTCTACCATATGCTCGTTGATGATAGAGACGTTTTTCTCGTATTCAGGATCGACGCCGGTGACCATAATTCCAGCCACTTGACCGTTAGAGGTCAGCATACCTTGCAGCTGGATAAAAGGCGCAACGGCAGCGACTTCTGGATCTTCTTTGATCTTATCTGCCACCTGCTTCCAATCACCGATAATCTCGGTTGAGATCACCGTCGCTTGTGGCACCATACCCAAAATACGAGTCTTTAGCTCCCGATCAAAACCATTCATGACCGATAGCACGGTAATCAATACCGCCACGCCAAGCGTCAGACCAATCATTGAAATCAGCGATATAAAGGAGATAAAACCATTACTACGCTCTGCTCGGGTGTACCGTAAGCCGATAAATAACGCTAAAGGACGAAACATATTCAAACTCTTTATTTTATCCACGTGCGACTTTATTTATGTTATAAAACCAGATGCAACAACCGCCTCGTAACATTACATTGACTAAGGCGCTTGCTGCAAAAACATATCAATCGAACACAAAAACAGGGGTTATGACCAGCAAAATGCCGCTGTCAAAAGGGAGCTAGTTTGACACAATTTGAGTTATATGTGCCAGTCATTAGCGCAAACTGCCAGTATTTTTTAATAAAAACTCAACTTTTAACATTATTTTTCATGAGGGGCTTGCTATTAGTTGCGTCTATACCTATATATTGTATGCTAAGGACAATTGTCATTAACCCCTCATTGTTGTTTGTTGCCTCTTTACTGACGACATTGCTGGTTATCATAAACCAATCCGCTCACATATTGGATAATGGTCAGCAATCACAGTTTTAGACCCAAACCTCATGGCTGACTTAAGTTTGAGTATATTCATGACCATTAATTATCAATATAAAAATATCCAATCCCCCACCAAAATCACTCTATCTGACGAGCAGTCTGCCGGTCACGCCGATCATTGGCGTATTTTGACCGATGACATGAGTCAAGACGTGCCAGAATGGCTGCAAAAGATGATTGAAAAAGCTGCTATGCCTAAAGGGCTTAACAGCAATGTCAGCGCCAAAGACAGCTGTTTATTGCTATCTGAAGACCAGCCTTGTCATATCAATCAAGTGCTGGCGATGAAAGATGGCAAGCCTGAATGCTTTATCAATGCCTACCCTTGTGTCGATAGCCCTTATGGGCTGACGTGTAAAATCGAACGTATGATTGTCAATGACAATACCCATGATGCGGTATTACGCTTACGCACCGCTGATGGCAGCATCATCTATGCTTTTGACCAGCTTTATACGGCTAACCGTCATTTATATCAGCAGGATATGGCGTATTATGTGAATTTTAGTGCTTGGGCGCATGAGATTAAGCTGAGCGAACAAGACGAAGTGATTATGGTCGAAGACCAAGAAGCCATTCGCTACCATCGCGCTTTTAACGATATCGTCGCCGCCAACGATGGAAAAATGCCCGATGATTTACAAGAGCAAATCAAAGCATGGCAGCCAGAAACCAAAGAACAAATGGCACCGGTTGAGATTAATCTCGGTCATATGTGTGCTTACCTGTTTGGTGATACCTTAGGGCAAGAAGATGAAGCTTGGTGTCAAGGTCAGGTGCTTGGTAAGCAAGAAACGCTGTTTAATGGTAAGCCCATCATCTTATTTGATGTGGTGGTACTGCGTGAGCAAGATGCTGACCCATTTGTAATCCGTATTGGTGCGCCTAAAACTTCAACCACTGCTGCTATCCAAGTTCATGACTATGTACAGGCGAATATCTGGTTACAAGCAGCGATTTATAAAGAAAATCAAAAATCGCAAGCAAGCGCGCAACAATCAAAAGCCAGCTAATTCAGCAATTAAATTACTGGTAAGCTTTTCTATAAAAAAGCCCTTAATATGAATTAAGGGCTTTTTTTATGCTAAATCTTATTTATATAAAAATGAAGAACAGACCATTAAGCCATGGTAGTCATTGATTTGATATTACTGTACAGCGCTTTTTGCTCAGCACTTGGACGCGCCGTTTGTACTGCCATCAATTGTGACATATCGCCTTCAACACGGATTTTACCACCCATAAAGGCGCCCATGATTTCATTGGTATCAAAATCAGTAATGATAGATTGCAAGATGCTGCGATCAAGCAATAAAGTCGTCGTCGCTGCGTCATTTAAGCCGCGATGCAATAAACCATTAGCAAAACTGGCTTCGATATCTTGCTCAGTATCAGATACTTTTAGGTTCACAATCATATTAGCCAATGCTGGTGGTAGATTTAGTTCACCGGCTTCTTGACCCATTTGCTCAACTTGCTCAAACCATTCGTCTGTCAAAAAAACTGCCATATTATTATCCTTAATACCTATTATAAAAAGCTCATTTATAAAAAATTCATGTATAAAAAGCTTATGTATGGACAGCTTGTGCCGTTAAAGGCATAAGTCTGACCGCTATTTCAATGATTAAAATAATTGTTAACAGAGGTATAAAAACGTCCTGTCAGCAATACTGTTCAGCGTCATTATAAGATGCGACTTGATAATAAGTAAAACTTATTTATAGCCTCTTAAAGGTTCAATGTCGTCATAGTTACAAATTTTTCTGATAAGTTTGCGTTTTGCTTCGTTAGCACTATGTTTTTTCACCCCTAGAATAGTAGGGAAATTGGGTATAAAATGGGAGCATAATGCTGCAATATTAAGTTGTTGGCGCATATTTTTACCAAAGAGTTTGTATTTTGGCGCATAGTTCTGATGATATTTGATTAGGTTTGCGTTACAATACCCTTAAACAGAGTCGGGAGTTTTAACTAAACATTACCTAAACATGTTTTTTTGTCAGCCGCCGCTAGCATACATTGATGGTGCATAAGCTTTTTAGCGCCAGTTGAATATCAGTATCTATCTTCGTTCATACTGTTTTTATCAGTAATAATTAAGATACATACTCAGCCTCAATAGATGTTTGATGCTCAAGGAAGGCACGTTTTCTTATCAAATCTGACCGTTTATTAACAATCCTACTATCGACTAGCTGTGAGCGCAGTGCGTTTTTATCGCCGTCCTCTACTCATCAGCGATAGCTGATAACTAGCGAAGTTGATAGTTAATAATGGCAAGACTGATAAGAGTAGTCAAAAAATAGCATGTACCGCAATCATTGTCTGCTTATAAATTTTTATAAGACAGCTGCCGCGGAGAGTTAGTTAATTCTGTTGATAATTCGGGCTGTAAAGGAATCATCCAATGAGTTTACAAAACACAGCAGTCGCCCCAGTTGACCGTGAATATGAAATCACTGTCGTAAGATTCTTTACGATAATGGCCGTGATATGGGGCATCGTCGGCATGAGTATTGGTGTGTTCATTGCTTCACAGTTAGCATGGCCAGCACTCAACTTTGACATTCCATGGTTGACATTTAGTCGTCTAAGACCGCTCCACACCAACGCGGTTATCTTTGCATTCGGTGGCTCTGCCCTGTTCGCAACCTCTTATTATGTGGTACAGCGTACCTGTAAGACGAGACTATTTGCACCTTACTTGGCTTGGTTTACCTTTTGGGGTTGGCAAGCGGTTATCGTATCGGCAGTTATTACGCTTCCTTTAGGTCTGACGTCGACTAAAGAATACGCTGAGCTTGAGTGGCCAATCGATATTTTGATTGCCTTGGTATGGATATCTTATGCCATCGTTTTCTTCGGTACGCTAATCAAACGCAAAACCTCACATATTTATGTGGCTAACTGGTTCTTTGGCGCTTTTATTATTACGATTGCTCTACTGCATATCGTAAACAGTATGGCTATCCCTGTTAGTGCGTTTAAATCTTATTCGTTATTTGGCGGTGCAACTGATGCGATGGTGCAGTGGTGGTACGGGCATAATGCGGTAGGTTTCTACTTAACGGCCGCTTTCCTTGGGATGATGTATTACTTCGTTCCAGTACAGATTGGTCGTCCTATTTACTCTTACCGTTTGTCTATCGTTCACTTTTGGGCATTGATTGCTTCATATATGTGGGCTGGTGGTCACCATTTGCATTATTCAGCGCTTCCAGATTGGACGCAGTCATTAGCAATGGTATTCTCAATCATCCTATTTGCACCATCTTGGGGTGGTATGATTAACGGTGTACTAACGCTATCAGGTAGTTGGGATAAGTTACGTACCGATCCGATCATTCGCTTTATGATTGTGGCATTGTCGTTCTATGCGATGTCGACGTTTGAAGGTCCAATGATGTCTATTAAGACCGTCAACGCGTTATCTCATAACACTGACTGGACTGTAGGTCACGTACACTCAGGTGCGCTTGGCTGGGTTGGTATGATTACCATTGGTTCGCTATACGTACTGTTACCACGTATCTATAACAAACCAAAAATGTACTCAATCAGCTTAATCACCACGCATTTCTGGTTGGCAACAGCAGGTACTATCTTCTATATCGTCTCTATGTGGATTTCAGGTATTGGCCAAGGCATGATGTGGCTTGCGACCAACCCAGACGGTACGTTGGTGTACAGCTTCGTTGATACGGTTGAGTTCTCACATTTCCCATATATCGGTCGTGCTTTTGGTGGCCTATTGTATGTATCGGGTATGTTTGTTATGGCATATAACGTTTATAAAACACTGCAAATGCCAGAAGGTAAGCCTGTAGATATCGCTGACCCAACGGATCATGAACCTAGTGTTGATAAACCTTCGGCAGCTAACGTATAAGGAGCGATCATGTCTGGTACACCGCATGAAATTATTGAAAAAAATACAGGCTTGTTGGTTATCGGTATTGTTATTGCCATTAGCTTTGCAACGCTCGTTGAAATCGTACCGCTGATTTATGATAACAAGGGTCCTGAAGAAGGTGGGGTGAACGCTCCCCTTCCCGCCATGGAGCCATGGACTGCACTTGAGTTTGAAGGTCGTGACATCTACATTCGTGAAGGCTGTCACGTCTGTCATACCCAAATGATTCGTCCGTTACGTGCTGAAGTTGAGCGTTATGGACCTTATTCGCGTGCTGCTGAATCAACATGGGACCATCCATTCTTATGGGGTTCAAAACGTACGGGTCCTGACCTTGCACGTGTTGGTGGACGCTATTCTGAAGATTGGCAAAAACAGCATCTGATTGCGCCACGTTCTTTAGTACCTGAGTCAGTAATGCCTGGTTTCCCTTGGCTTGCAACCAATGAAGTTAATGGTAGCAATGTTCAAGCCAAAATGCGTCTATTCCGCGATCGCTTCGGTGTGCCTTATACTGAAGAAGATATCGAAGGCGCACCCGATGCTGTACTTGGTGCCACTGAGCTTGATGCTTTGGTTGCCTATTTACAGCAATTAGGTACCGCGATGGAAGGACAGCGCTAATGGGTATTGGTGAATTACAAACAATTGCGACCGTTTCTGCCTTTATTGCCTTCGTAGGCGTTGCATGGTGGGCGTATTCGCCAAAAAACAAAAAACGCTTCGAAGAAGATGCACAACTTGCGCTTGATGACGAAGATATCGAATCTTTGTCTGAAGAGCAGCGCAATAAGGATAAACGATGACATTTTTTTGGAGTTCTTGGATCACCATACTAAGTATTATGTGTTGGGCGGGTATCCTCGGTGTTTTGCTAATGGTTTTGAAGTACAAGCCAGAAGTAGAGGAAGACGGTACCACTGGTCACACTTACGATGGCATTCAGGAATACGATAAGCCACTCCCTAAATGGTGGCTAGTGATATTTTTTGGCTCAATCATTTGGGCCGTTGCATACTGGATATTTTTCCCTGCTATCTTTCCATCAAAGTGGGAAGGTATTACAACCGTAGAAGTGGATGGTAAAACCTTACCATGGACTTCTCATAACGAGTTGAACAGCGAACTTGAAAGTAATAACAAAGTATTTACCGATAACTTTGAGCAAAACATTTTGGCCAAGGCCGATGCGAGCGGTGCAACAAAAACCCTAGCAACGCTTTCTGAGATGCAAGCAACCCTGCGTCATAGTGAGAAGCCACCAGCAGAGCTACAGGCTCAAATCGACGAGAAAGTGGCCGAGTTGGCACCTTATGTAGAAAAGCTGGCTGAAAACCCGAATGCATTGAAGGTTGGTAGTCGCTTGTTCTTACAGAACTGTGCAGTTTGTCATGGCTCTAACGCCAAAGGTGCGGCAGGCTATCCAAATCTTACCGATAATGACTGGTTATATGGCGGTGAGGCGGCAAATATCTTGACGACTCTACATAACGGCCGCGTCGGTGGTATGACCGCATGGCGCGATCAAATCGGTGAAGATGGTGTTCGTGCCGTGTCTGAATATGTCCTATCAATATCTGGCAATCAACCAGGTTATGAGTTGGATAAAGCCAAAGTTACTCAGGGTGAGGCAATCTTCAACGAGCCAACCAACTGTGTACTTTGTCATGGTCCAGACGCAAAAGGTATGACCTCTACTGGCGCGCCAAACTTGACAGATAAAATTTGGCTATACGGCGGCGATCGTGAAACCATTCGCGAAACGGTACGTTATGGTCGTGCAGGCGTAATGCCTGAGTGGGAAACCAAACTGGGTAATGAGCGCATTATGTTGCTTGCTGCTTATGTTTACTCTCTATCAGACAGAAGCGCTCAACCTGCTAAAGCCAAAACAGTCTCTGCCCCTGCTCCTCAGGCAGCGACAACCGCAACCGCTGCAGCAGAAACGACAGCCGCTAACTAATCATATTTAGTCAGTCGCTATATCGTAAATAAGTAAGTTTAAAAAAGGGAGGACTGTTATTGCAGTTCTCCCTTTTTAGTTATTCACTGAGGGCTAAATGTTGGTTATAGTGAGTAAATTCAATAAAAACCTTAATACTCTCATTAACAATAATCAGGCTTGGTCATTTGTCCCTTGCTTATGATTTGTTTCTCATGAGTAGATGCTATTACTGCATTTGGCTATCAATAATGATGAGATTAATGTTGCTTTCTAGCATTATTGCCCCATTTATAGTAGGGAGAATGTTAAAATAGCTATCTATGAGAAACACTATTGAATCATCCATTTAAGCATATTTAAACCCATTATTTACAATCGCTCATTTGGTAGTCGAGTCAGCATATTTTGACTTTCAGTATGTCTCGCTACTTACTGACATTGATAACATCGCACATTCATATACCCAGTTATTCAGGGTATTTGTTCATCATGCCAGCAGACTGATTCTTTTTTTAAAGAGGCACGTTTATGTCAGCACAACAATCCAATAAAATCCCTGTCGTCGATCTTAACGCCAATAAAAAACGTGTACATCCCAGATTTGTCACCGGATTTTATCAAAACATCCGTGTCATTAGCATGTATGCGTTTTTGGCATTATTTCTGATTTTACCGTGGCTACGTTATAACGGTAGGCAAGCAATCTGGTTTGATGTGCCGTCGCAGCATTATTATATTTTTGGTATGACCTTTTTAACCCAAGATTTTTACTTTATTGCTGCTTTTGCGCTTATTGCTGCCTTTACCCTATTTATGGTAACTGTCTACGCCGGACGGGTGTGGTGTGGCTATGCCTGTCCCCAGACCATTTGGACGCATATGTTCCAATATGTTGAAAAGCTGGTGATTGGCGATCGTAATAAGCGTATAAAGTTCGATAAAGAGCCTATGAGCGCACAGAAAGCGTTTAAGCGTTTTTTAGTGTATTTTATCTGGTTTGTGTTCTCGATGATTACCGCCACAACCTTTGTCAGTTATGTGTCGGGTACTGAGGCGTTGTATCAAAATTGGCAGATGATAGGGTTTATCCCCTTCCCTGATTGGTCAACGTGGATATGGGTATCGATATTTATTTTTGCTTTCTCGACCTACGTCAATGCAGGCTATATGCGTGAGCAGATGTGCGTGCAAATCTGTCCTTATGGCCGCTTCCAAAGCGTGATGTTCGATAAAGATACGTTAATCGTTTCTTACGATTATGAGCGCGGTGAGCCTCGCGGCGCGCGCAAAAAAGGCACCAATCCTGAGGATTTAGGCGACTGTATCGAATGTCAGATGTGTGTGCAGGTCTGCCCGACAGGTATTGATATTCGTGATGGTTTGCAAGTAGCTTGTATCCAATGCGCTGCCTGTATCGATGCGTGTAATGATGTGATGGATAAAGTTGGCTACCCACGCGGGCTGATTCGTTATACAACAGAGCGTCAATTGGTCGAAAAAGAGCCAAGCCGTGTATTCCGTCCGCGCTTCTTCGCCTACTTAACCTTACTGACCGTGCTTTGTGGCGGCGTAATTTATGCCTTGAATGATCGCGTACCGCTAGAGATTGATATTCGCCGTGACCGCAACCAGTTGTCATCATTGAATCAGCAAGGCATGATTGAGAACAGCTATATCGTTAAATTGACCAACAAAACGCAAGAGCCTCACACTTATAAGATAACCCTTGAGCCACAAGACGGTTTGAGCTTAGAGTTACGCTTTAACGATGTGCCGTTAGAGGCTGGTGAAAGCTTTGATATGCCAGTGAGTATTTATGGTGACCCTGATGTGATTGAGTTTGGGCAAACACCAGTTACTTTAAATGTGAAGAGCGAAAATGGTCAGTATAATGTTAGCAAACAAAACATCTTTACCACGCAAGGACAATAAGTCTTTGCGTGCTTAATTACTATATTTTATAGCTCTCATCCGTTAGTTGTTAGCTGTTGGTTGATGACTATCCATCAATGATTAGCGGGTGAATATTTCGTCATTAATCTGGCAGTATTGAGCCATCATTTTATCCGTTGATACCGTTTATAACTCTCTAATAGACAGCTATAAACGAATATCTGATTAATAGGTATGTTATGTCTAGTCCAGTCCCCAACTTTAAGCATCAAGATAGCCAGCCATGGTACAAAAACTATATGGTGGTTATTTTTGTCATTGGTATGCCAGCGTTAGTCGTTATTGCTTGCATCTGGTTTGTCTATTATTCTTACCAAATACGTGACAGTGTGGTACGTGACGATTGGTATATGGATGGCAAAACCCTCTATCATGACGTCTCGCGCGACAAGCTCACCTATGATTTAGACTTACACGGTCAAATGCAGTTTGCCGATAATGGTGATATCGTGTTTTATCTGAATTATCCTGAGCAAAGCTTGCAGTCTGGTAAATTATCAAATGGCGAGCCGGTTACCTACCCTGATACCTTAGAGTTATCTATCTCACATGCCACCGATATCAAAAAAGATCGTGATGTTGTGTTAAAACATGAAGAAGGCAACAAATATAGCGCTCAGGTAAATATTGACCCAGTCAAAGCCAAATATTACTTACAAGTTAGTAATGATGGTAAGGATGATTGGCGTATGCAAGATGTAGCAAAATTGCCACGCTCAGAGGTAAGTTTTAATCCGCTACCGGTGTTTGCCGAAAGCTAGTGTTATTTAAATAGCTACTCTTAAAGTTAAAAAAACCAGCCCTTAATTATTAAGGGCTGATTTTTTATGGGGCTAACTTTTATGGATTTAACTTTATCGAATTAACTTAAGATTATTTAAGCAACATAGCTTTAAACCATCAGCGCATTAAATGACAGGGTTAATGGTTGGGATTTTCTGCGTTATACGGCTGTTCCTTGCCGTCTCAGTTTCAGCTTGCAAGTTCTGATTATTGGCAAATTTTGGATTAAAGACTTGAGTTTTTGGCGCTACAGGTAAGCCAATCTCAGCCAGACTATCGGTCTGCCCTGCTTGGATATTATCGCCTTCAAATAAGCGTTCATTATCATCACGCTCGAGGCTTAATGTCTCAAAATCAAATAATTCACGATCGGCTAATTGCGATGGTGCGACGTTTTGCATGGCTTTAAAAATAGACGCTAAGCGCTGCGGATGGGCGTCATCCCATTCGCGTAGCATGTCATTGATAATCGCCCGTTGTAGATTGGTTTGGCTACCACATAGATTACAGGGAATTATTGGAAATTCTTTTAAACGCGCATATTCAATGATGTCTTTTTCTTCAACGTAAGCAAGCGGGCGAATCAGCAAGTTTTGCTTATCATCGCTAAGCAGTTTAGGCGGCATCGATTTAAGCGCGCCGCCGTGAAATAAGTTTAAGAAGAACGTCGCCAGCATATCATCGCGATGATGGCCAAGGGCGATTTTGGTTGCGCCAATTTGTTTGGCAAAGCCGTATAGCGAGCCACGGCGCAGACGTGAACAAGCCGAGCAATAAGTTTTACCTTCTAGCACCACGCTTTTGACGATACTATAAGTGTCTTTTTCTAAAATATAATGCGCGATACCTTGCTCATTCAGATAAGCGGGCAAAATATCTTCAGGATAACCAGGCTGCTTTTGGTCAAGATTGACCGCAACGATATCAAAGCTAATCGGGGCAATACGCTTGAGTAGCAACAAGATATCTAGCAGTGTATAGCTGTCTTTGCCGCCTGACACACAAACCATGATGACGTCGCCATCTTCAATCATATTAAAATCGCGAATCGCCCATGATACTTGGCGGCGTAGCTTTTTTTGTAGCTTGCGAAATTGTGCCGTTTCAGTCGGTAGCAGCTGATTAGATAATAATTGCTCAGCCATATTATTGTCATGCGCAACTCCATCAGATTCGTCAGCGACATCCGTATCTAATGCATAGCTATCCCAACCAGTCTCGGCAGAGCTAGCATCCGTAGAAGCAGCATCGATAGACGCAGCATCTAACTGAGGGGTTATTTTTGGCGTAAACAAGGTCGCTACGGTCATAAGTTACTCAATATCTTTACAAGGTTGATTTTGCTACAAAGCAGTTAGCAATATTTTTAGCACGCGGGCTTTAAAAGCAGCGATTATAACAAATTTTGCTAACAGATTGAAAATATGACGTTAATTGATAAGGCTAAATACCAAGCCAACTCAAGAAGGCAACTTAAGAAGACAGCGTAAGACTATTATTTAACTTGATAACAGTACTTATGCCTAATCGCCTGTTTGATTGCCCTATGTCTGATTAATAGTGTTTGATGGATAATACAAATACAGTGCTGACTGAAATATCCTTTAGCCACTACTTAATCACGCTTTAGCCCTCTTTTAATAACACCTTCAAGGTTCTGTAATGGGGCTATTTTTGCTAAAATAGACGGCTTTCGTAAATCCATATTTTTGAAACAATAATTTCAAACTAATAATAGATACCACTATGACTCTTGTTACTGCGCAAACCTCCTATACCAATCCAGCAAACGACGCTAACTTGATGGCGCTGCATAAAAGCCAAAATGCCGTGGTGCTACTATCAGGCGGGCTCGATTCCGTGACTTGTTTGTATTGGGCAAAGGCGCGCTATGCTTCTGTGACGGCGGTCAGTTTTAATTACGGTCAACGTCATAATAGTGAGCTGGTCGCCGCTAAAGCCATCGCTGAAACCGCAGGTGTCAATCATCGCATTATTGATATCGATATCGCGCAGCTTGGCGGCTCATCACTCACCGACCACAGCATGATTGTCCCTGATGGCGATACCGATAAATTCCCCAGTAAAAATCGTGATGAGATCGACAACGACGCTATTCCAAACACTTATGTGCCTGCGCGTAATACCATATTTTTATCTTACGCCTTGGCAGTTGCTGAAGTGACCGATGCCAACCATATCGTCATTGGCGTAAGCTCCGTCGATTATTCAGGCTACCCTGATTGCCGTCCCGAATATATCGCTGCCTTTGAGCACATGGCCAATCTTGCCACCAAAGCTGGCGTCACCGGTCACCATTTATCCATTCAAACACCACTGCAGCAGTTATCTAAAGCCAAAACCATCGAGCTTGGTTTATCGTTAGGGGTCGATTATGGGCAGACGATTTCTTGTTATCAAGCAGATGTCGATGGATTGGCTTGCGGTGTCTGCGACAGCTGTGTGCTGCGCCGCCAAGGATTTGCCCAAGCTGGCGTTACTGACCCTACCCATTATCAGCCTTAATAGCCTGAATAAATACTGTAAAAACAGGCTTATAGCTACCTTGAAGTACGAGTGTGATTGTCTTAATAGCGCAGCTCATTAAATATTTGCGCAACATTTGCTTGCATTAACACAGCACGCTGGCGTTGTATTTTAAGCAATTTAATTGCTATGGTATGGGCGACTATATCAATGACAATATAATCGTACTGATAGTTAGCTAAATACAATGAGCGTTATATAGATGGAGAATTGCCTATATATTTGCTCATGCAAGTTATAAAATAAGTAACCAAATAAAACGACCAAGATTTTTTGCCTATAAAATCTGAAAAATTGACGCGACCTATAGAGGATGTTTATGAAGTTGTTGCCCGTATTACCCCTAGCCCTAGCTGCTCTGTTTGCATTGCCACAAGCAAACGCTGCCGATATCAAGCAAAATAATATCAATACCTGTGTCAATGGCGCAGTCAAATATAAGGTCGCTGACAAAAATACCGCGACCAAATTATGCAAGTGCACCATCGGTGTCCGTAGCGAGATGACCATCGGTCAGATGTGGGAAATTGAAAGCTACGCGCAAGATAAAAAAGACCCATCAAGCTTACCTTACGTGAAAAAAATGCAAAAAGACCTGCAGCAATGCACGGTTGGCTTGGATTTAAAGCAGCCACAAAAACCTGCTTAAATTACGGAAAAGATATTTGCTACAAATACAAAAGACTGGTCATTGCCAGTCTTTTTTGTTGCTAATGAATAAGTGAAGTGTAAAACTGAGTAGTTATTGCGATGAAATTGCGATGAATCTGCCTATAATAAGAGCAATCACTATAATATATGTATAAACAACAATATATGCATAACCAAAACTAATAAGGATTTTATAATGGCCAAGCCGACCACCGAGACTATTGCCCTACCTGATTTTCCAGTCACTATCGTGCGCGAGCTAGACGGCAACTTTATACATGACGACATCAGCCTAAAAGAGCTGGTTGCTCATACCGATAAAGGCCTAATTTTATATTTTTATCCCAAAGACAATACCCCAGGCTGCACCACGCAAGCGACAGAGTTTACCGCTCAGCTCAATGAGTTTGATAAATTGGGTTACGATATCATCGGTGTCTCGCGTGATAGCGTCGAATCTCACGAAAAATTCATCGCTAAACACCATCTTAATATCTCGCTTATCAGTGATAGTGATGAGAAATTATGCCAATACTTCGATGTCATTAAAGAAAAAAACATGTATGGCAAAATCAGCTTAGGTCTTGTACGTTCAGCCTTTGTCTTTGATAAAGATGGCACGCTAACTCATGCGCAGCGTAATTTACGCGCGGCTGGCTATACTGAGCGTTTACTAAATACGTTAGCGCCTTAATTTTTCAATAGCCTTTTTCATCGTTTTTTGTGCAAATCCATCACCTAATATCACATTCGCCTGATTTGAGAATACTATGAATAAACAGCCTGATAGCACTGCTGACAGTAGCCATAAAAAAGTGACACGCAAGGTATCGGTTGCGGTCATTGGCGCTGGTACTGCTGGTCAAAATGCCTTTCGCCAAGCCCGCAAATTAAAAGACGACGTCATAATTATTAATGATGGATTTTGGACAACCACCTGTATTGCGGTCGGTTGTATGCCAAGTAAACTGCTTATTGCTGCTGCTGACCGCGCGCATGAGGCCAATCATTCTGGCGAGTTTGGTGTGCATGCCAGCGCACGAATAGATGGCAAACAAGTCATGGCGCGGGTTCGCGCTGAGCGTGATCATTTTGCCAGCTACGTTGAGGAGCAAGTAGAAAGTTGGCCTGCAGAAACGAAAATAGCGGGTCGCGCTTATATCAATGAACAGGGATTGATTGAGGTTAACAATGAGCTAATCGAAGCGGATAAAATCATTGTGGCGACTGGTAGCTCAACCTTTATCCCAGAAGGCTGGGCGGACAAGCTTGGCGATACCATGCTTACCTCTGACACTGTCTTTGAGCTGGCTGATTTACCAAAATCACTGGCGGTGGTTGGTGCAGGTGCCATCGGCTTAGAGCTTGCCCAAGCCTTTAAACGCTTAAGCGTCGACGTTACTTTATTTAATCGTGTCAAACGCGTGGCCAGTTTAAAAGACGATGACATTAATAATAAAGCCATCGATTGCTTAAATCGCGAACTAACCATGCATTTAGGTAGTAACATTACCGAGGTTGGTACTCAAGCAGATGCAGGCGATAAAGGCTCGGTTGCCTTTATCGACTACGAAGATAGCGCCGGTCAAACGCAGCAGTGGCAAGGCGAATACGTACTGGTTGCCACGGGTCGCCGCAATAACATCGATGCGCTTGGTGTTGAAAATCTAGGCGTCGAGCTTGATGATAAAAACCGCCCAAAGCAGCTTGATAAAAAGACTGGTAAAATCGGTGATTTAGAAGTCTATATCGTTGGTGATGCCAATGCCAATCTTCCTTTATTACATGTAGCCAGTGATGAAGGATTTAGCGCTGGCAGCCTTGTTTGCGACAATAAGACAGACGCTTATATTCGACCACCTGCTACGCCATTTTCTATCGTATTTTGCGCGCCACAAATCGTGAACGTCGGTATGTCGCTACCTGAAATCCAAGCAGACTCAGAGCTTGAACATGTGATTGGCAAAGTGAGCTTTGACAATCAAGGACGTAGCCGCGTGATGGGTGTCAACTGCGGTTTATTGCATATTTATGGTTGCAAAAAGACCGATAGAATCTTGGGCGCCAGCATGGTTGGCCCTGATGCGGAATATATTGGACATATATTGGCCATGGCAATTACCAACGATTTGAGTATCAAAGACATGCTTGATACGCCGTTTTATCATCCGACGATATTAGAAGGTTTACGTACTGCATTACGTGATGTTCAGCGTATGATGAAGATACCTTATCAATCGCATGATACCCAAGAAGGCAATTTTTAAGTGATTAATTTTAACGAGATCAGCGGCAATGTTTTTTAATAAAATTATGCTTCGTACTTTTGTCGTTTTGACTTATATCACTTTAAGTTAGTGCTCAAATGAACGCTCAAGGCAATCAAGGTCATAGTTGATTTGCCTGAGCGATTTGAGTTAATTTACAATCAGACTTTTTAATACCCATTTTATTTAGACCTAAACCCTGCATGGATGAAACAATGGCAATCGCTGGTATTACTGACTTCTTTCAAGAGATTGTTCGCGACCTACATACTAGCCTATACCTTGCTATCGGCGGCACCATAGATGAAGACTCGTTAGACTGGTCAGCTAAATCGGTAGAATTGGTGAGTACGGGCATCAAAATCCTAATACTGCTGGCGGTATTGGGATTTTTTTATTGGCTTGCTATCTACATTGTCAAAAAAAGCAGAACCAGAATCCGCTTAAATGAGCGCCGATCTAAAATTGTTCGCTCAATACTACGCTATATTTGGATTGTGACCAGTTTGATAGCTATTATGAGCCAGCTTAATTTTGAGCCAGATACGGTCAAAGCCACTGCTAAAGCCAGTACTTGGGCAGGTATTTATTATGTGCTATGGACGTCATCTGGGCAAATTATTCATAAAGTCTTGCAGCATTATGGTCTAAACGCTTCTATCGAGCAGCTACTGAAAAATATCTTGTCCGTACTATTATTGGTATTCGGACTTGCCAGCGTCATGGCGCAATTTGGCTTTGATATCGTATCGTTAGTGGCAGGTTTGGGTATTGCCGGTATTGCCGTGGGCTTTGCCGCCCAATCAACGCTTGCTAACTTTATCGCGGGCATCACCATCTTGCTTGAGCAATCGTTTCAAGTCGGCGACTGGGTCAATATCAATGACAATGAAGGGCGCGTGGTGGTTATCGCTTTACGCACGACCCATGTCTTAACCCGTGACAATATCACCGTTATTATCCCCAACTCAAATGTCGCTTCTTCTGTGGTCATCAATTTAACCTCGAAAAACTTTATACGTTTTGATATCCGTATGCGCATTGCTTTTGAAGATGATATCGACAAGGCACGTGAGGTGATTTTGCAGGTATTGTCTGAGAGCGACGTGGTATTAAATCGCCCTGAAACCTCAGCGACTGTCGATGAGATTGGCGAATACGGCGTATTCTTTATTGTGCGTTTTTGGGTCAAGCCTGCGGCTGTTGCACGTATGCCTAAAATCAAAGAAGTCTTACGCGAGAATATCAAACGTGCCTTTGATGCCGCTGATATCTCAACCCCTTATCCGCATATGCGCCTGCTGATGCCAACAGAGCAGGTTTACCCTATCGTTACCAAGCCAGTTGCGACTCCTACGCAATTGGTCACAGAAACAGCCGCGTTAAAAAAAGGCGGTAAGTAGTCAGTGTAAGTAGATGCTTAACAATATAAAAAAACAATGATGCGCCATGATTTTAGTTTAAAAACAAAAAGCCGTTTCTTAAAAACAGTCTTTTAAACAATGCCGCTTTAAACTATCCATGGCGTAATTATGGTAAAATTGGCGGTTAAACATCTTATTTTATGATGTGCCTTATTTATCAATATTTATCAATTTAGCCCACAGGTATCCGTATGACCGAAACAACCACGCCCAACTCCTCACCAGCCGCTTCAGCAGAGTTGTCGCTTGACCTTATTATTACCTGTGCCGATGGGCTTGAGGCACCGCTACAAACTGAGCTGACCAGTTTTGGTATTGCAAGCGAGATCAAGAGTACTGGTCGTTTAGCGGTGACTGGTACATTGCGTGACCTATACACCATTTGCTTGTGGTCGCGGGTTGCGTCACGGGTATTGATGCTGATTAAACGCAAAAACATCAATACTGAATACGATGTGGCAGAGCAGCTTTATGGTTTGGCAAAATCGGTCGATTGGACGGAACAATTTAAGCTAGAGCAAACGTTTGCCATTCGTCTATCGGTTGATAAACGCGTTGCCGTCAGTCAGCAATTTGCCATGCTGCGTATCAAAGATGCGATTGCAGATACCTTTAACGAAGTATATGACAGCCGTCCTAACGTCGATAGTAAAAACCCAGATTTTTCGGTGTTTGCAACGGTCAATGATAAGCAAGCTGAGCTGTATCTAGATTTATCAGGCACCAGTTTGCATCGCCGTGGCTACCGTGTGGCGATGACCGAAGCGCCATTAAAAGAGAACTTAGCAGCAGCGTTGCTCTACAGCGCAGGCTGGCATAAGAAAAATGAAGAAGGTAATGCCCCTTTATATAACGCTCTGATTGATCCAATGTGTGGTTCTGGTACTTTTATTATTGAAGCCCTACTCATGCATTGTGATTATGCCGTCGGTATTGATAAAGCCGCCAATCAATTTGGTTTTTACGAGTGGCAGCATCATGATGATGCGCTATGGCAACAGATGATTGACGATGCCCAGACGCGTTTCCGTGATGCGTTGGCCATTACCAACGAGCAGCCAGATACTTTACCGCTGATTTTGGGCTTTGATGCCGATAGCGGTGCGATTTTGGCGACAGAAAAGAACTTGATAGCCGCCGGTTTGCAGGACTTATTACCACTGCTTGACCTTGAGACGCGCGCCCTTAACCAACTAAGTAGCGTCTTAAAACCACTGGTCGATGATGGTCGCTTAAGTAATCCTTTAGTCATTACCAACCCACCGTATGGTGAGCGCTTGGGTGATGAAGAGATGATTAAGCCGTTATATCATGCGCTTGGGCTGATTTTACAAGACAGTTTTGCCGGTATTGATATCGACCCTATGGTTGGAATCTTGGCGGCCAATGTCGAACAAGTCGATATATTACCGATTAAAGAGCCAAAAACTTTACGCTGTCATAACGGTGCTATTACGGTTTATTTCCGCTACGGTACGTTGATTGCTGGGCAAACGGGTAATTTGGTCAGTCGCTTTGAGAAGCGTGAGATTGAAGTGGAAGAAGGACAAGACTTCATCAACCGCTTGCAAAAAAATCTTGCCAAACTGAAGAAACTGGCTAAAAAAGACACTGTCAGTAATTTACGCGTTTATAACGCTGATTTGCCTGATTTCAAAGTAGCGGTCGATTTATATGGCGATTATGTGCACGTGCAAGAATACGCGCCACCAAAAACCATTCCACCTGAAACGGCGAAAAAACGCTTTAATTTGGCGTTAATGGGTATTCGTGAAGTCTTTGGCATTAACCGTGAACAAATCTTTATCAAGACCCGCGCGCGTCAATCTGGTAATGACCAATATAGCAAGCAAGGCAATACTGAAAAGCGTGGCAAGTTCTATGTCGCTCGTGAAGATGGCGCGTATTTCTATGTCAACTTTACCGATTATCTCGATACGGGTTTGTTTATTGATCACCGTAATATGCGCGCCCGTATCAAAGACAACAGTCGTAATAAATCCGTACTGAACTTATTTGCTTATACCTGTACGGCAAGTGTCCATGCGGCATTGGCTGGCGCGAAAAAAGTCACCAGCGTTGATTTATCACAGAATTATCTCGATTGGGGCAAGCAAAACTTTGTCCTAAATGGTCTTGACGTTAGCCGCAATAAATATCAGTTTGTCGCCGCTGATATCTTTGAGTGGATTAAAGACAATACGGAACAATTTGATATTATCTTTATTGATCCGCCAACCTTTTCGAACTCGAAAAAGTTCCAAGGCACCTTTGATGTACAGCGCGACCACTCTGCTCTCATCAACCGCGCGATGAACCGCTTGACCTCAGACGGTGTGTTGTATTTCTCCAATAACTTTACCCGCTTTGAGCTCGATGAGCAGCTGACTGAGCGCTATGATATTGTTGATATCACCCAAAAAACCATTGGTTTTGATTTTGATGTTAAAAAGCCGATTCATCAGAGCTTTGAGATTCGCCATCGTCAAAGCCTATAATTTAGGTTTCTAGATGCCGGTAAAGGTTAAGCACCGCATGTAAACGCTGTCTTTTATCGTCAGTCTTATCGTACGCATAACCGTACACACAACAATGACCCAATCGGCTTTGATTGGGTCATTTTTTGTTGTTATGATAGAGCGTCATTAAGTAATAGTTAGACAACAGTTAAACGATAGTTTTATGTACAGTTTAATCCCGCTATCGCTTATATTTATAGACTTTGGCTTTTATAGCATTCATTTCTAACGCTGTAATAGTTAAACCTTCCCTACTCTAATAACAAGGACAATTCCATGGCATTATCCCTTAATAAAGGCGGTAACTTATCGCTCACTAAAACTGACCCAAACTTAACCAAGCTGCTTATCGGTCTTGGCTGGGATGAGCGCGCGACTTCTGGCGCTGAGTTTGATTTGGATGCCAGTGTGTTTTTACTCAGTACTGCGGGTAAAGTACGCGGCGATCATGACTTTATCTTTTACAACCAGCTCAAATCTGACAATGGCGCGGTTGAGCATACCGGCGACAACCGTACTGGCGAAGGCGACGGCGATGATGAAGTCGTTAAAGTAAACCTGACCCAAGTGCCTGCTGATGTCGATAAAATCGTCGTCACCGTCACTATTCATGATGCAGCCGCTCGTAGCCAAAACTTTGGTCAAGTGGCCAACGCCTTTATCCGTGTTGTGAACGAAGAAACTGGCACGGAAGTGGTACGTTTTGATTTAGCAGAAGATTACTCTGTTGAAACCGCGATGGTATTTGGCGAAGTCTATCGTCATAACGGTGAGTGGAAATTCCGCGCCGTTGGTCAAGGCTATTCAGGTGGCTTGCAAGCCATGTGTCAGCAGTATGGCGTCGATATCTAACACGGTCTTGATATTTTATCCTTACCGTAAATCGACTTTTATAGAATGATCACGTCCAAGACCTAAAGCAGGTCTTAGCTATTTATTTAAAATGACTATTTTAAAGTGGCTATTTAAAGTGATTATTTTAAAGTGATTATTGAAAATCAATATTTAACATCACTATTTGAAACCACTATTTGAAACCACTATAAACAGTCACTGTTTAAAGGTGCTGTAAACAGGTACTTCAACAGTAATTATAAGCCGCTATTTTGACGGTAAAATATGGTTGCAAAATAGTCACAATTATTCATAGCTAAAAGACTGGTAATGCTTTATGTTTCGTTTAAAATTATGCAAAAAAGTGGTTAGCAATAACCGCTTTTTTTGCGGTTTGTGTCTATAATAGACCGACCTTAGCTTTATGCAACCAGACAGGATGTGTCATGAGACATTTTTATTTAGACTTTATCTTCACTATTATTGCCCTAGCGGTAGCGGCATGGTGGGGATATTCACACGGCGGTATAGGCGGTATGATAACCACCTTATCTATTACCGCTATTTTGGCCGTCATGGAGATTTCATTATCATTTGATAATGCGGTGGTCAACGCCTCAGTCCTTAAAGGCTGGGACGAATTTTGGAAAAAGATTTTCTTAACCGTCGGTATTTTAATTGCCGTCTTCGGTATGCGTTTGGTATTCCCTATTGTCATCGTCGCCTTTACGGCTGAACTTGGCGTTATGGAAGTTGTCAACTTGGCTTTAAATGACCCTAAAGAATACTCTGCCCGCTTAATGGCGCACCATGCTGAAATCTCAGCCTTTGGTGGTATCTTCTTATTACTGGTATTCTTGAACTTTATCTTTGATGATAAAGAAGTGCACTGGTTTGATTGGCTCGAGAGCCGCTTGGCAAAACTGGGTAAAGTCGATGCCATGAGCGTGTTTGTGGCGCTTATTTTCTTGATGATTGCCGTATCGTGGGCGAATCCTGAGCAGTCAGCAGCGGTATTGATTGCAGGCGTTTGGGGTATCTTAGTATACCTTGGCGTACAAGTGGTCTCGGGTATGCTTGAGGGTGACCTTGAAGCAGACTTAGAAAGTGAAGAGAATGGCTCGGGAGCGGCGGCGACCAGCGCGATTATGAAGGGCGGTATTATCGGCTTCTTATACTTAGAAGTCCTTGATGCTTCATTCAGTTTTGATGGTGTGATTGGCGCATTTGCGATTACCAATGACGTTATCGTGATTATGCTTGGTCTTGCAATCGGTGCGATGTTTGTGCGTTCGATGACTATCTTCTTAGTTGATAAAGGCACGCTTGATGAGTTCGTCTATCTTGAGCATGGTGCGCATTATGCCATCGGTGCTTTAGCCATCATCATGTTATTATCGGTGAAATTCCATGTGCCAGAGATTGTGACTGGTCTGATTGGTATTGCGTTTATTGGTTGGGCGTTTGTCGCTTCACTCAATTATCGTAAGCGCGAAGCGAAGTCGATTACTTAGTTTGAATTTTAGTTTCAACGCTAAGTTCACATTAAGCAAAAAGCGCGTTGACAGAAAATCGTAGTAATAACAGGTTATATCAAGTAATTGGTATAACCTGTTTTTTTATCTGTGTTTGCATACTCTGAATAATTAAATGTTTTTGAATAGTTAGCTAAATCTTTGGCATTAAACTTTAGCTTATCTACACGCTTGATGCATGGCGCACACCTTTAATCTCTATCATCAGCAGTGCGCTCAACATAGCTTATTGCTTTCTTATTTTTCCTTCCCTGCCAGCACTTTCTGCAACTTCACCAATATCACACCATATAGAGGCAAGAAAATAAGCACGCCCATTACTATTTTAAACAAGTAATCCATCGCGCCAATCTCAACCCAGTGCGTTGCCATAAAGGGGTCAGGGCTTTTATAAAAGGCGATGGCAAAAAAGCAAAAGCTATCGACCAGATTACCAATAAACGTCGATACTAAGGGCGCAATCCACCATGTTTTAAGCTGGCGTAATTTATTAAATACTTGGATATCTAACAGCTGTCCGACGACATAAGCGCTAAAGCTTGCCACCACAATGCGAAAGACAAACAGGTTAAAATCTAGCAGATGCTCATGACCAACAAACTGACCATTCGAAAACACTACTGAGAAATAATAAGAAATCACCAGCGCTGGCAGCATAGCAAAGAAGATAATGCGTCTAGCGAGATTTTGACCAAATATGCGTACGGTCAAATCCGTAATCAGAAAGATGAAGGGAAAGGTGACGGCGCCCCATGTGGTAATAAACCCAAATAGTCCGACAGGTATTTGCACCAAGTAATTACTGATAGCAATAATAAATATATGCAGACTGACAAGCCAGAATAAAGCACGGCTATAGCGAATAGATTGAATCGGGGTGGTTGAAAGGGTACTACTGCTCATAGAAGAGTCCTTTTTTTAAGTCAGGGTAGAGGGAACCTGAGCGCGCTATTATAAATCATATTAAGATAAATAGCCAAAATAGGTCTGATATAGCCATAAAACCCTTTTTTTCTAAACAAACATATAAATGTCATATAGTCACACAAAATACGCCTTGCTTAGTCAGCAAACGCTTAGTATAGTAAACCGTAATGATATGCAGGACGTGGCGTACAGGTCGATTTATTGACCTTTTGCGCTAAGATACTTTCGCTAAGATAGTTACTTTATCTAAGAGAGTAATCACTGCACTATTTTTAGTTTGTTTTATAAAACCAAATCCACTTAATTATTAATCCAAAGGATATTTATATGGCTATTAGCTTAACAAAAGGCGGCAACGTAAACTTATCAAAAGAAGCGCCCGGTTTAACCAATATTACTGTCGGTCTTGGCTGGGATCCACGCGCCACTGACGGTCAAGAATTTGACTTAGATGCGATTGGTTTTTTGGTCAACGAAGCTGGCAAAGTCCGTAACGACCAAGACTTTATCTTCTTTAATAACTTAAAGTCAGACAACGGCGCGGTTGAGCACACCGGCGATAACCGTACTGGTGAAGGCGACGGCGATGATGAAAAAATCAAAATCAACCTAGCTAGTATCCCAGCTGACGTCAGCAAAGTCGCTATCTGCGCGATAATCTATGAAGGCACAGCTCGTAACCAAAACTTCGGTCAAGTTGGCGATGCTTACATCCGTGTGGTAAACGATAACGGCGAAGCTGAAATCGCCCGTTACGACCTATCAGAAGACGGTAGCACTGAAACAGCGATGATTTTTGGTGAATTATATCGCCATAGCGGTGACTGGAAATTCCGCGCGGTCGGTCAAGGCTTTAGCGGTGGTCTTGGACCATTAGCCGCCTCTTACGGCGTAAACGTTTAACGTTAAAATAACGTCATCGTTTTATACGATAACTGTAAGACCGCTATTAAGCCCCCTATCGCAATCGACTATTTGATTGCGATAGTTAATAAGCCATCAAGTGTGCCTGTTTAAAGCATTTGATGGCTTTAAATGTAATTGGCAGGCTTAAATTAACAACGATGATTTTTATAGAAAACGAAGCATTTAAAAATTTCAGAATAAGGATTTGCACCCCATGGCCGCAACATTTAGCTTAATCGGCACTATTGAACCTTTTTTGCATTGTAACTTAAAAAAAGGCGATTCAATTTATTGTGAAGCCAATGCCATGGTGATGATGGAGTCGAACCTTGAGCTGAAAGGTAAGCTACAAGGTGGGCTCATGCAATCACTGATGCGCCGCTTTGCTAACGACGAGTCACTTTTTCAACAGCAAATTGAAGCCGTCAATGGCGAAGGTGATTGTTTGCTAGCACCCACACTAGATGGTGATATGCAAATCATCGATTGCGGCGCTCAGCAATATACCTTGAGCGATGGCGCGTTCGTTGCCGCACAAACTGGCGTCGATATCAGAGCCAATATCCAGCGCAACCTTGGCGGCGCGGTATTTGGTGATACGGGCGGCTTTATGGTCATGCAAACCCAAGGTCAAGGTCAGGTAGTGGTGTCAGGTTTTGGCTCACTATTTGAGATTGATGTGACGCCTGATAAAGACGTTATTATTGATAATGGCCATGTGGTCTGCTGGGATTCAAACCTTGATTATAAGCTTTCGGTATCGACCAGCAAGAAAAAAGGCATCATGAGCAATATTATTAACTCCGTCACCAGTGGCGAAGGCATGGTTTTAAACTTCTCAGGAACGGGCAAAGTTATCATCTGCTCGCGCAATCGTGACAGCTATCAAGGCTGGCTACAAAGCATTTTAGGTACTAGCTCAGGTGGTCGTGGTGGCAGCGGTGGGTTTTTAGATAACATCTTATAATTTAAGTTTCATTTTATAATTAAAGCTCATAGCTAAAATTACAGCTCACATTATAGCTAAGAACCAGCGCAGAAATTGACAACTGAAAGCTAATACTGAAATCAATAACCGAAAACAGCACTAAAAATTTAAGTATTCTACTCACAATTATTATAAGGATTTTACCATGGCAGTTAGTTTACAAAAGGGTCAAAAAATCTCCCTCAGCAAAGAAGCTGGTGGTGAGCTTACTCAAGTAAAATTGGGTTTAGGTTGGGACGTCTTTCAAGGGCCGCAAGAGAAAAAAGGCGGCTTTTTAGGTAAATTATTTGGCGGCGGCAGCGGCGGCGACTCGATCGATTTAGATGCCTCGTGCATCATGTTTGATGCCAATAAACAAGCCGTCGATGCGATTTGGTTCAGTCAGCTAAAATCAAAAGATGGCAGTATCGTCCATACCGGCGACAACCGCACTGGTGACGGCGATGGCGACGACGAAGTCATCAATGTTGATTTATCAAAAGTTCCAGCGAACGTAGTATCACTGGTATTTACCGTAAACAGCTTTACTGGTCAGACGTTTGAAACGGTAGAAAACGCCTTTTGCCGCATCGTCAATGCCAATAATAATACTGAAGTGGCGCGCTATAACTTATCGTCACAAGGTACTCATACGGCGATGATTATGGCAAAAGTTTATCGCCATAACAATGAGTGGAAAATGCACGCTATCGGTGAAACGGCTTCTGGTCGTACTTTTCATGACTTGATGCCTGCTATTACACCGCATGCGTAAATAGGTTAAGCAGTCGAACTTAAGACTGTTAGTAATCTATAAGCAATCAGCCCGTCTATTTATAATAGACGGGCTGATTTTTTGTATTAAACAATATTATTAAAGCGCTTACTTACTACCACGTTTCCAGCTAAAGCCCCAATTAAAGGCTTTGTCCATCTCTTGATGGCCTTTAAAGTACTCATTAATACGTTCAACGTTGATACTGCCATTTTGATTGACCAAACGCGCAATCGCACACATTGGTAAATTACCCGCACCTTCTGTCAAACGGGTTTCAATCGGTGGCTGGTCGGGTACATGAATGGTTACGACGCCATCGGTTTGCGCCCAGTTTGGTGCACCTTCGTAGATAAAAGCAAAGATAAAGACTTCTTCAATCTGCGACCACTGTTGCCCATTGATATCGAGCCACTCACCGCCGCTGACTTGTCCGGTTCTATCATCGGCACGTAATAACACATAAGGCGCTGATTGTAGATTACCAAAGCGATTGCCCAAGGCCTGAATCAGCGTTTTTTCACCATTTTTCAGATGAATCATCGCCCCAACATCAAGGTCAATACCAGCGGCTTTATGCTGCTTAAACAGGTCGCCTAGCAAGCCTTTTTTAGGGGCTTGTGTGCTGCTATCTGGGCGTTGATTCCAATTAAGGTTGACAGAAATTTTACCAAAATCATCGCGTTTTTTTAGATTGATGCTAGATTGGTTTTTGGTTAAGGTGATTTTACTTAGGTTAATTGACGGATTTTGAGAAGCTGTAGGAATTGGCGGTGGCGCAGTTGTTTGAGGCGCACTACCCGCTTTTTGCGTATTGATAGGTCTTTGTGTATTGATAGATTGAGATTGGCTTTGCGCTTGATTTTGTGACTGGCTTTGAGCTGGGGCTTCATCGGCAATTTCAACACCGAAATGTTCAGACAACGGCTTTAAGCCACCTTCAAAACCTTGCGCGATAAAACGGAATTTCCAACTGCCTTGGCGGCGGTAACACTCTGCTAAGATAATCGCTTTTTCATTACGTCCAGCAGCACTTAACTGACAAGTCATCAGCACTTGGCTGCCCTGTAAAACCTGAATATCCACATCGCCGACTTGCGCAAGCGTTTGCGCACTAGAAAACGCAAGGGCTATCTTCTCAATACTCGCAGGCTGCGCAGGTAAGTTAATATCAAAAAATCCATCGCTATCATGACCACGGAAACTGACGCTGCCATCATCGCTACGCGTTTGCCCATAAAATATCATGTCGCCATCGCCACGTACTTTGCCTTCAGTGGTCAGGCGATAAGCGGCGCAATCGATGGCGCTTTGGCTTAAAATACGAATGCTGATATTATCCGTTGGCAGCGGTGCATTAGCGCCAGCAATCAGTTTTTGAGGTTGACTCATCATTTATCCTTTAGGTTATTTATTATTTGTTTATATAGGTGAGATTGGCTATCGCTATATAGTAGCATGGATAGCGACTGATTTTTACAGTGCACGGCACAGTTCAACAAGGCGTTAACAACGCTGCAAAAACATTTTTACAAATCCTTAATGCTATTTTGTCAGCAGCATTTATAACGCTTAGCATTTGTATATAATAGACCCTGCTATAACCCATACTGTTAATCAATACTGTTAACCAACGCCGTATCGCGCCTTGGGTTATTACCTTATTAAATGCCAGTCCCAGTTATTCCCTTCTAAAATTTATGATAACGCTGAGAGAATTATGAAAACCCCTGCTAACGAAAGCCCTCATACAACGTCGACTGCCGCGCCATCTGCCGTTTGGTTAGCTGAAGGTCAGTCAAGCCAGCGTGATATGTTAGCCAGCCTGCAAACCCTAAAAGCCCAATCTGATACGCCATTTAACATTATCGCGTCACATCGCCATAATAGACCTGAGATTTTTGAATTTGCCGATAGCGTTTACCGTGAGCCTTCTGCAAGCGCTGCAGATAGCGATGAGCAAGCAATGCTCGAACCTTTAGAGCCATTGATGCCGCGTTGGCAGTTTGTGTTAGAGCAAGCTCAGAAAAACAACGTGAAAGTATTACTCACTGGTCGCAATGGCATTGATTATGAAGCCTACCGTCAGGCATTTGAGACGGCTGGTATTCGTTTATTGACTGGCGCGACAAGTGTGGCGGCGTTAGAAGCGATAGATGATAAATTTGCCTTTATGCAGCAGTGTCATCAACATGATATTCCAGTGGCAGAAGCTTGGCGCTTTGATAATGTCGCAGAGCTTGAAGCGCTACTTGCTACGCACGGTCATCAGCCTTTATGCGTTAAACCGGTTACGGGTATTTTTGCCCAAGGTTTTTGGCGTTTAGGCAAAGTTCAAGATGCGGGCAAAGAAACAAGCGAGCCATACGATAGCTTTGAGCATTTATACTTTACCGAAGAGAAAAAAATCAATACCACGCAGTTTATCAATGCCTATGCAAACAGTGTCATGGTGCGTGAGCGCCCTATTCCTATGCTGCTAATGCCTTATTTATCAGGGCAAGAATACTCTATCGATGTCGTTTGCGAATATGGTGAAGTATTGGCTGCCATCACCCGTTATAAAACAGGGAAAATCCAGCATATCGGCTACGAGCAATCAGTCATGGATGTGGTTATTCCACTGATTAAAGCCTTTGGCTGCGATGGTATCGTCAGCGTGCAAACCAAGGCCGATGATGACGGGCAGCACCGTGTGCTTGAAATTAATAGTCGCCCCTCTGGTGGCATCGATTACACCACCCATAGCGGGGTCGATTTAACCCAAGTTGGATTTGGCTACTGGCTCGGCTTAACCGATAAACCAAAGCTTGCGGATATTGCACAGCAAATCATTCCCTGCCAAGTACGCTCAATTATGGTTAGCGTAAAGATTGAAGAAGATGCTAGCGAGTAAGTAAAAACAATGAAATAAAAAATCGGCAGTAATAAATCGGCGGTAAAAATCGACGGCAACCGAATATATTCAATAAGAGGCAGGCGATGACAGCACAAACCACGTTAGTGTTAGGGGCAAATACGGTTATCGCGCAATCGAATTGTTCGGTCGCTTTTGCGACGACAAATCAGCTAAAGTTTGGCGAGCAGCTTGGGCTATTATGGCTGCCTTTAGATGAGCATCGTAAAGCGGCTTGTAGCCCTGCCTATCTGCATGAACCTAAAGAGTGGGCGCAGCTCAATAGCAAGGATAATCCAAGCGCATGGCAACTGGATTTGCCTGCATTGTTTGATAAACAAGGCGTAAGCTTTGTACAACTGATTGCTTATGTTTATCATGAGCCAAGCCTCAACTTACCCGCTGTCGAATTAAGCAAAGTAAATTTAACACTCAATGCTGGCGATATTCATTATGAATTTACCGCAAGTGAGCGCCATGTTAAAGCAGCAATCATATTAGAAATATACCGACGCAATGGACAATTTAAATGCCGCGCCCTTGGTGAAAGCTCTACCCAAGGGCTGGCAAGCCTAGAGCATCATGTGCAAATTAGCCTCGATATGCGTCCGCCAGATACGCACGCCCTTATCCAAGATGCCCAGCGCGCGCAGCAGCAGGGTTATCCTAACAGTGATACGCGCCCGCCAAGACACGTTCAGTCTGGTGAAACTTGGACAGGGACGGCTTTTGCTATTGACCCTTATCATCTACTGACTTGCTATCATGTCATTGAGTCGGCGGCGATGATTGGAATTCGACAACAAGGGCAGCCTGATCGTGAGGCGCAAGTGGTGCTTAGCGATATCGGTAGTGATTCAGCCATTATTAGAGTAAGCGAGCCGCTGCCAAGTTATTTACCCTTAGCACAGTGTTGTACTGATAATTTGGGCGAGACTATTACGACTTTAGGGTTTCCATTATCAGGATTGAGTAGCCAACTACAAGTGACACAAGGCTGTATTTCAGGACTGACAGGGTTTGGTGATGATATTCGCTATATGCAATTTACCGCGCCCATTCAACCCGGCTCTAGTGGCAGCCCTTTATTACTGCCGACTGGCGAGGTTATCGGCATGGTGACGTCTAGCCTCGTCCACGAGCATGCACAAAATATGAACTATGCGGTGAAATTTCAGTTATTATCCGCCCTACTCGCGAGCGCTGGAATTAGTTTAGATAACTTATCTGAGTCCTCTGGCTCAGATGGCATGTCACGCACGACAGCTGCCGCGTTGACCACACCGCAATTGAGTAAGCAAAGTCGCGGTGCTTTGTGGTTAGTAGGATGTCAGGGTTAAGTAATCATTACAAATTAAAAAAATATGAAAGAGTCACTTTAAGAAAGTGTATTAAGGAAAATAAATGCCCGCTAAACTCAAAAGTATCGCCGTACTTATTGATGCCGATAACGCCTCAGCAAGAAATATTGGTCATATTCTGCAAGAGATAGAGAATATTGGACATATCACTTGTAAAAAAATCTATGGCGACTGGGGCAATGCACATATTCAGAGCTGGCAAGAAGCATTACTTAAATACGCCATCGACCCTATGCAACATTTCGCTTATGTAAAAGGCAAAAACGCCACTGATATCGGCATGGTTATCGAAGCCATGGATTTACTTTATAGTAATAATTACGATGGTTTTTGTCTGATATCAAGTGATAGCGATTTTACTTCACTGGCGCTACGTATTCGCAAAAACCATGTAAAAGTATTTGGCTTTGGCAAACGCAATACGGTTAGCGCGTTTTCACAGGCGTGTGATAAATTCTTTTATGTAGAGGATTTGCTAAGTGCTCATAAAAAAGCTGAAAGCGTAATCAATCCTCCTATTTATGATAGCCACAAACTAACCCAAAATAGTTCTAAAACAGTATCCGCTTGGGGTGAGAAGCGTCTAAAATGTGATACCAAGCTACTCAATAGCTTACGCGCTTCTATTATTGACCACCCTAAAGCAGATGCAAAATGCTGGGTGAATATCGGCGCAGTAAATAGTCTAATGCAAGAAAACCATCCAGAATTTGATTCAAAAAATTATGGTTATCCGAAAATCACTACTCTGATTAAAAAAATTGATTTATTTGAAACCAAAATCGAAAAATCGACATTCTATGTACGCATTAATAATGGTAGCAAGACACCAGTACCACTTGGATCTAATCAAAAACATCCCACTTGGACAACTGAAAACTTACAAAAGCAAACCCATTTAATAAGGGTACTTAATCAACTTATCAAAGGAGACCCAAATTCTGATAAAGGTTGGTCAAATACTTCTTATCTTGCCAGTCAAATTAAACAAAACTATAAAAATATAAACCTAGATAAATATGGATATAAGAAATTTTCTGACCTGATTGCAGCCATAGATTTGTATGAAACACGCAAAAATGATAGTGCTTTATATATAAAAATAAAGACTAAAAACAATACTTTAGAACCCACTATCAATATTAAAAAACCTAAGATAGGGTTTCCAATTATTAATGCTGAGCTTAACAATGATAATTCTGCACAAACTATTCCTGATGAGCATACAACTGTTACTGTCTATTCTAGCAGTCAAACTGATATAAGGTTATTTTGTATGAACTCTAAAGAGAAGAGCAAGGGTGCTAAAGACATTATTCATACTGACAATCGACATAGTAAAGACTGTTCTATTTTACTGACTCGTAAAGAGGAAAATGGAATTTCTAAATCAATTTTTATTTGTAATTTACATAAACAAGGAAAAGATACTGACCGACTTATTTTTACAGTTATCAGTAAATTCAATAATACCTTTAGTAAGAACTGTCCAAACATTGAATTAACTATAAGTAATCGCCATAAAAGCATGTTGTTTTCCGAAGAGTTTAATGTTCAGAATAAAACTGGCAAAAACCTATTACTATTCACATTGGATCGAATTGGAAATGGTTGGCAGTTTTCACCACGAAACACAGTAGTTGGTAGCGACTTACGAGAACTTTGCCATATACCGGATAGCCTTAAACTATGACCCATAATAATGTAGCACTTAATACTATGTATAAACGCAGCATCACCCTACCACGCGGCACTCTTGATTTAACTTATCAAACCAATTCAGCCACTGAGAAAAATGTAATAGAACAAAGCAATCACTATCAATTAGAAGACTTGCTTGGATTTGCGCAGCGCATTAATCCTAAACGCGCATTTTTGTTTGTCTCAAAAGTCTTAGGTCGCCATATTCCAGTCACGCCTAGCACCATGCGTCATGCTTTTACTGATTTGGCAAACCTAGTACCAGATGAGTTGCCTGAACCCATTTTGGTTATTGGCATGGCCGAAACTGCCGTGGGCTTATCTGCGGGGGTACATCAAGCGCTACAAACTCGCTATCCAGAAGCTTTATTATTAAATTCTACCCGTCATGCGCAACATGATGACAGTCATGACAAAAGCAGCCACTCTTTATTGACCACGTTTAGCGAAGACCATAGTCACGCCAGCCAACACTTGATTTATCAAAGTGCAGATAACGTCACTCAAGCACAGCTACTTGCCAGCAAAACCTTGATTATGGTCGATGACGAAGCGTCAACGGGCAATACTTGCGTCAATGTTGTCACGGCCTTACGTAACGCAGGGCTTGATCAATTAGAGCAAGTACATCTGACCACTTTGGTTGATTGGTCCTTAAATCAGGAACGACATCAGCATCAGGATACAGCTAACTCGGATGACGCTGTGCCTGATCAAATCGCCAAACGTCTACCTAATATCAAGTTTCAACGTCATCACTTGTTATCGGGTGCCTGGACATGGACGGATGCACCCAATCCTGAGCCGATTACCATGCCATCGGTCGATACCACTGAGGCTGGCAGTCATACGCTAGGTGATACTGGCAACTGGGGACGCTTCCCAACCCTAGACAGCACCGATGGCTTTGATAATTACCTTTTGAAGTTTCAAACCGCATTCAAGGTGTTTAATAAGCAAGCCCAATCTGAGAAAGAACAATTTGGGAAAGAACAATTTGAGAAAGAGCAGTTGCCCAAGCGGATTTTAGTATTGGGCAGTAATGAGTTTGTCTGGCTGCCGTTTTTATTGGCTGAATGGCTTGAGACGCAAACTCAAAACTCTACCGTTAATTTTAGTGCGTTAACGCGCTCACCGATTGCCCTTGGTGGCGCGATTACCACTATGCTAAGTTTTAGCGACAACTACGGGCTTGGTATGACCAACTTTGCTTATAATGTTGAGCCTAACGATTGGGACTTAATTGTTTTGTGTGTGGAAACATCAGCGGATAGCGTCGATGACATCTGGAAAGATTTGGATAATGTCTTGGTGGTGAGTCCGACGCTTTAAGCTGTTTTATAAAAGCTAACTTACAAAGGCTGTCTTATAAAAGTTATCCCATTAAAACTATCCTTTAAACCCTACTTTGATTTTCACATTTAACCCTTACGCACGCTTTTATGGCAAATACTATGACTAGCCCATTTTTTCAAGCCAATTCCGATATCGTCAAACCCTACGCGCTGATGGATTTGGACGATACGCTTTTTCAAACCCAACGTAAAATTGATGCATGGGATTTGCCAACGTCTGAACCTGAAAACTTAGTTTGCGCGACCGTTAATAAACAAGGTAAGCCACTAAGTTTTATGAGTCAGCGCCAAGCTGCGTTCTTTAATTGGCTGCTGCTTAGTACAGAGCTGATAGTGGTCACCGCACGCGATCGCAGTGAAATCAAACGCGTTAAGCTGCCTTTTGATAGCTGGCAGGTCTTAACCCACGGTGCGATTATTCTTGATAGAGACGGCACGCTACAAGCTGAGTGGCAAAAGCGTATGCATAGTGAACTTGCGCCATTGCAGGATAAATTGCAGCAGCTAAGCCAATTATTTGCCAATCACAGTAAAAATGACAACAGTCAGCTGGTATTTACACCGCATATCGATCACTTTAATAATGGCGCTGTTAATGAAGAGCTGACTATTTATCTGGCTATTAAGCATGGGCAAAAAGACCATCAAGCGTTAGTAGAACTAGCTAAAAATTTACCAACGTTAATACGTAATTTTGAGCAAGATTTTTATGTGCATGTGAATGCGAACAATCTGGCGATATTGCCGCACGCGGTTCATAAACGCCATGCGGTGCAGTTTTTATTAGACCAGCATTTAGACAACCAGCGTCCGAGCTTTGGTTTTGGTGATAGCTTGGCCGATTTACCATTTTTGCAATTGCTTGACTGGTATGGCATGCCCAATCATGGTCAGCTACATGAGCGCTTTAGCTCGCAGTAATTCTAAACGCTTAACCTCTCTTAGGGCGTGTCCTCATTTTAAAAACAATAATCGAACGCATTTTTGTAAGTAGAAACTATCTTATGACCCATCCTATAACGAACCCTAATATTCAAAAAATGCAGGAATATGGCTCAGGCAGCTATCTTGCTAGCGATGTGACCGTACTGCTTGATATCGTTGATAAAAACGCCGTTGCCGATGTACCCGTCAGTCAAAAAGAAGCGCTCATCCAAAGTGGACAGCGCCATTATTCTGACATGTTAACCTTAGAGGATGCGCCAACTGCCATGCATGAGCAATTGTATCAGCAGGCATTAGCGCAAGGTACAACGAGAACCGCAACTGATATTGCTAACTTGGCTTATACGCTACATCATATTTTTCAGAAAACGGTAAGTACTGAACGTCCATTAATATTAGTCAGCTTGGTACGCGCAGGTTTACCAGTTGGCGTATTATTACAACGTGCCCTATTAGACAATGAAAGGTCAGATACTAATAGCAGCTATGCGTTGCCAACTGTGCATTATGGTATCAGTATCATTCGCGATCGCGGACTTGATCCAGTCGCGCTGCAGATGATATTGGACGCTCATCCAGACAGCACAATCATATTTGTCGACGGCTGGACGGGCAAAGGGGCGATTTATCAAGAGCTGGCTCGTAGCTTAGATATCTTTAGCAACCCTAATCATCCAAATTTTGCCAATATTTTCCATCAAGGTGAGAATGTTATTCCTCTATTAACCCTTGCTGACCCCGCAGGCGTTGCTTGGTTGGCGGCGAGCGAGGAAGATTGGCTGATTCCATCGGGGTTATTAAACAGCACCGTATCTGGGCTGATATCACGCAGTTTATATACCGAGCCACAATCGGGGCTACATCGTAGCGTCTTTTATGATAACTTGGTTGCGGTAGATCATAGCCTAGCCTTTGTTGATCATATTGATAGCACGCGGCGTGCATTGTCTACATCTCCACAATACTTGCAAACCTTTGAGCAACCACGCTATCAGACAGCTGCTGTAATTGATACGCTGGCAGCAGAGTATGACATTAACAATCGCAACCGTATTAAGCCGACCATTGCAGAGGCGACACGGGCGATATTACGCCGTGATCCTGAGCGCATCTTGTTGGCCACCGCTGATCACCCAGATACGGTGTTATTGCGGCATTTATGTAGCGAGCGTGATATCAATATTACGGTATTAGGTGCTAAAATACTCCCCTATCAAGCGATTACGCTGATCAAGCAGCGGGCAACAGATCGCTCATGATTCATTAATGTATTGATGCCTTGATGCCTTGCGAAAGAAATGCATCAATACAGCATCAATACCATATCAGTACCGCTGTTTTTATCATCCGTCCTTACGCTATGATTTCTTGCTATAACCATTCACTTATCACTATTTACGATGCCAACTATGTCCGATATGCCCCACAATGAGTCCAATCTTTATAATAACAATCAGTCTTACGCCCACCTGATTACTGAGCGTCATGCGATGCTCAAACCGCATACCCATCACCCGTATCAGCTGGGTGCTAGCCTATATATGCCTGCGACGCGGCAAGATATTTGGCAAGTCATTACGCGTGATAAATTGCCGACGATTAACAGTATTATTATCTGCTTAGAAGATGCGGTCAGCCATAGCGATGTTGAGCTGGCACTTGAGCGTCTGCAAACGCTGCTACATACGTGGGCCGCGCATGTCGATAGTATCAATGACCCAGCAAAAAAAGATGGCATTCAATCAAAAGCGCACACCGATCAGCCAACCAGACCTTTGGTCTTCGTGCGCCCGCGTCATCCGGCGATGCTAGAGCAGCTGGCAGATTTTGCCCATATTGATTTGGTTGATGGCTTTGTTTTACCCAAAGTCGATATGTATAGCTTGTCTAATTGGCGTATGGCCTGTCAGAATTTAAGCACTGAGCAGCTATTGATGCCGACGCTTGAGACGGCAGCGCTATTTAATCCGCATCACAATCAAGAGTTGGCGATTGGCTTTAAAGAAGCCTTTAGCCAACCAGTTTTTGCCCTGCGTATCGGTGGTAATGACTTATTTGCAGCGCTGCGTTTACGCCGTCCTAAAAACAGCATTGTCTATGACACTCCGATTGGTACACTCGCCTATCAGCTGCTTGGCTGCTTTGTACCGCATGGTTTTTATCTCACCGCGCCAGTATTTGAATACTTAGAGCAACCAACGCTGTTTATGAAAGAGCTGATGCGTGATGTGAACTTGGGACTGGTCGGCAAAACGGTCATTCACCCAAGCCAGATTGCTTTGGTACAGCAAGCGTATTGCGTACCGTTAAGTACCTTGGATGAAGCGCAGGCAATCTTGCATAGCGAGGCAAAAGCGGTATTTAAATATAATGATACGATGCTCGAGCCTGCCACGCACCGTGCATGGGCAACAGAAATCGTCAATCGCGCTGAGGTTTTTGGCACCCTTGATGATATTAATAATGACTATACCGCACGGTTATAAATAAAGACGTTAACCTTGCTACTTTGAAATTAATATTTTAATGTTAATTTCTTAAATAGTTTCAATAAAAAAGCCGTTATCTTAAATAGGATAACGGCTTTTTTTCGTATAAGCACTTTATTAATTGCTATGTCTTATTCAAGACTGGTTCCAATCTCGCTCAAAGTTAGACACAGTTTGCTAAAAAGGTATTAATCACTTTATTAACCTGCTCAGGTTCTTCTACCGTCGCTGTATGCCCAGCGCCTTTAATAACCGCAAGCTTCGAGCCTTTAATCGCAAAATGCATCCGCTCCGCTTTTGCATAAGGCGTTGCCGTATCTTCATCACCAACGATAATCAGTGTCGGCGTGGTAATTTCCCCTAGCCGATCATAAGTGGCCGAGCGCTCAATCACGCCTGTGGTCGCCTTAACGACCCCGCCTTTACGATTACTTTGTAGCATCGCAAGCCACTCTCTGCGATCAGCCTTACGCGACTTATCGTTCAAAAAGCTATTGCCAAACATAATAGGCATGACTTTTTGGCTGACCCGCTTCATCCCAAGCCAACGGATAGCTTTCATCAATTTGCGATACTGCGGCACGTTTTTTGGGTCTTCAGGGTCTGCTGACGTTTCAAGTAAGGTCAGCGATAACAGTAACTCTGGACGTTTCAGCGCGATACGCTGAGCGACAAAGCCACCCATGGATAATCCTAAAAAATGGCATTTCTCAATATTTAGCGCATCCAATAACGCTAGCGTATCCTCGGTCAGCGTCTCCATATCATAGCCTGATTTGGTAATCTCAGACTGACCTTGTCCGCGAAAATCAAACGCAATACAGCGGCAGCCAGATTTAAAGTATTCCACCTGCTTATCATACATCCGCGTATTCCATAGCAGTCCATGGGCAAATACCATCACTGGCTTTTGCTTATCATCCGGCGCGCTGTCTTCATAATAAATATCAACGTTATTTACATTTATCATTGGCATAATAACTTCCTTGTTTTTTGCTTATTGATTGCTTGTTTAATGAAAGAAATCCTTAAAACTACTGCCTTTTAGCATAATGCAGCGAGCGGAGAGTTCATAGCGTTATTTTTGCACAGTACGCGTTGTATATTCAATAATGTAAATATTTATTGAATAGATAAAATTTAAACCTCTTTAAGCGTGCCTTAAGCGCCCACAAAACCCGCTTTTATAATCATAGCAAGCTGCTATAGTAATCAGCTTGCATGACTTGTTACACCTTGTCCATTATAACGTCCATTGTTATCAGCAATGCTTATCTAAAATTTCTCATTAAGGAAACCAACTATGTCACAACCTCTGGTCGAATATCATAGCGAAAACCATATTGCCACCATCACTATGAATGATCCTAAGACGCTAAATGCCTTTAGCACGCCATTAAAAGGCGCAATTATGGATGCGCTTGATCAAGCCGATCAAGATACTGATGTACGCGTGATTGTGCTGCAAGGGTCAAATAACAACTTCTCTAGTGGCGGTCATATCGGTGAGATGCTAGAAAACGGCATGGAATCTGAGGCACTCGTGGCAAAGCTTGATTTTATGCTCAGAGAAGTGGCAGAAGTGAGCCTAAAGCTGCGTAATATTCATAAGCCAATTATTGCCAAATTAGAAGGGGCAGTGGCTGGCGCTGGGATGAACTTGGCATTAACGTGTGATTTCCGTATTGCCGCTGATAATGCCAAATTTGTACAAGCCTTTGTCAATATCGGTTTGATTCCAGATGCAGGTGGCATTTATTTATTGAATCAGTTGATTGGGGCGGCGAAAACAACTGAGCTTGTGATGCTGGGTGATAAGCTTACTAGCGACGATGTCGCGCGTCTAAACTTAGTCAATAGCGTCGTAAGCAAAGATGAGCTTGACGCCAGCGTACTGGCATTGGCAACACGCCTAAGCAACCTGCCCGGTAAAGCTTTGGCATCAATGAAGCATATGATTAACGTTCATGCTTTTGCAGGCCTAAATGAAGCGCTCGATATGGAAGTTGACCAACAAACTATGATGGCAAAAACCGCTGACTTTGCCGAAGGTATCACTGCCTTTATGGAAAAACGTAAGCCCGTTTATCAAGGCAAATAAAAAATCCTAACGCTACCTTCTGTACTATCAGCAAAAAGGCTACCATTAGGTAGCCTTTTTTTGGATAAAACAATATAAAGACAAGTCTATATTAATACCTTTAATCTATTTACTTATGAAGAAGCAGAAGCGGTCTTATAGTGATGCGGTAAGGTAAATATCTTGTCAAAACCCAAGGTAAAAACAAAGGTATAAACCAAGAAAAATAGCAGTAACGCCGCCTCCATCATAAAGGCTTTGATTAAACCAACGTCATACCAAATCATATATAGCGGTAAGCAAATCAATACCAAGCCGCCTTCAAACCCTAACGCATGAGCACTGCGGATTAACAACGTGCGTTTTTTAACCTGCTTGCGCCGCTCCCACGCTTCAAAAGCCGTATTGTATAAAAAGTTCCAGATAACAGCGGCCAATGACACCATAACAGCAACGGGTAACGACTCTGCCGCATCGCCGCCGCTGAGTTTCATTAATACAAAGGTAGAAGCAATAATAGCAATCAGCTCAAAAACAGTCACATAGACGATACGACGTTTGAGTGGGGATAAAGTAATCAACCAAAACTCCAAAGCACTTAAGTATAAAAAAAGTTGCCCAGCAAAGTATCGGTCCGTCCCGAGATAGAAAAGAGAAAAAAATGCAGAGCCACGGTTTCCGCCTGCCCCTATATTATACATAAGATAATGAGAGAAACCAGTCGCAGCTTATTTTGCTGGTGGACCCCATTGATTGGTTTCAAGCTTGGTATCGCTCGCTAAAAATACCAGTAATATAATAGAGCCTATCAGTGGCAAAATAGATAGCAAAAACCACCATCCTGAACGGCTGGTATCATGCAACCTGCGAATAGTCACCGCTAAGCCCGGCAAAAACAGACCAAGCGCTACAACGATATAGAATAGCCCCGTTTCTGAATTAAATATAATGGCATCTAAAATCATCGCTACAATAATCAAACCCATTTGTACCAATACAAAGTACCAATATTCTTTACGTCGAGCACGACCAGAGAAATTGGTATAATTTCTTAAAGCTTTTTTAAACCAGTCAAGGATGCCAAAGTTTGCTTCAGCACTATGATTATTAACCATTGCAGAATTCGGTAAAGGTGGCGGCGTCGTTTTATCAAGCATATTTTTATTTTCCCTAGGATTTGTCGTCAACCTTAACGGTAAAGTCGCCAACCAAAAAATTTAATCAGCCACTTTGATTATAAGCACTCAATAAAAGTTTGCAAACCGTTATTAATTTATTTTAAATTTAAAAAAACCCCGCATCATGACGATACGGGGTTTCTATTTAAATAAGATTTGTAAAACTTAAAAATACTTAACTTAAGCTTTAAGCAAAATTAGGTCAACTGAGCAACGTTAATTTTGTCGGCTTCTTCCGTATAAGAATCCATACGGTCGAAGTTCATGTACTGATAGACTTCCTCGCCCATGCTATCAAGCATGCCAGCGTACTGCTGGTATTCGTCGTTGGTTGGCAATTTACCAAGTACCGCTGCGACTGCTGCAAGCTCTGCAGACGCTAGATAAACGTCAGCGCCTTGACCGAGACGGTTCGGGAAGTTACGAGTTGACGTCGAAACGGCAGTAGAGTTCGGTGCGATACGTGCTTGGTTACCCATACATAGTGAACAACCTGGCATTTCAGTACGAGCGCCGGCTTGTGCATAAATGTTGTAATAACCTTCTTCCATCAATTGGCGCGCATCCATTTTCGTTGGTGGCGCAATCCATAGACGAGTTTTGAGGCTACCTGCTGGTACGTCTTGTAGCAGTTTACCCGCTGCACGGAAGTGACCGATGTTGGTCATACATGAACCAATGAATACTTCATCAATGGTATCACCAGCAACGTCAGCCAATGTTTTAGCATCGTCTGGATCGTTCGGGCAGCAAAGAATCGGCTCTTTGATATCAGACATATTGATTGTCATGTCGATGGCGTATTCAGCATCTTCGTCAGCACGCAATAGGCTTGGGTTAGCTAGCCACTCTTGCATTTGCTCAACACGGCGGCTAATCGTACGCGCATCGCCATAACCTTCTGAAATCATCCATTTAAGCAAGGTGATGTTTGAGTTTAGGTACTCAGTCACAGACGCTTCAGATAAAGTGATGGTACAACCAGCAGCACTACGCTCAGCTGACGCATCAGATAGCTCAAACGCTTGCTCAGCGGTTAGGTCTTCTAGACCTTCGATTTCAAGAATACGACCGTTGAACTCGTTGATTTTACCTTTCTTATCAACCGTCAAATAACCTTCTTTGATGGCTTGATAAGGAATTGCATGGACCAAGTCACGTAGCGTGATACCAGGCTGACGTTCGCCAACGAAGCGCACACGAACAGACTCAGGCATATCAAGTGGCATCACACCAGTTGCCGCTGCGAATGCAACCAAACCAGAACCAGCTGGGAACGAGATACCCATTGGGAAACGAGTATGCGAGTCACCACCAGTACCAACGGTATCTGGAAGTAGCATACGGTTCAACCATGAGTGAATGATACCATCACCAGGACGTAAGCTTACGCCGCCACGGTTCATGATAAAGTCAGGTAGTGTATGCTGAGTTTCAACGTCAACTGGCTTTGGATAAGCAGCGGTATGACAGAATGACTGCATCACTAGGTCGGCTTGGAAACCCAAACATGCTAAGTCTTTTAGCTCATCACGGGTCATAGGACCAGTGGTATCTTGCGAGCCGACCGTCGTCATTTTTGGCTCACAGTACATACCTGGACGCACGCCTTGTAGACCACAAGCTTTACCGACCATTTTTTGTGCAAGGGTAAAGCCTTTACCGGTATCAGCTGGCTCTTCTGGCTTAGCAAATACGTCTGAATGACCTAAACCCATATATTCACGAGCACGGTTAGTCAAACCACGACCAACGATCAATGGAATACGGCCGCCTGCGCGAACTTCGTCAAGCAATGTTGGCGAGTTTAGCGTAAACGTTGACAATACTTCGTCAGAATCATGCTTAGTGATTTTGCCTTCATACGGATAGATGTCAAATACATCGCCCATGTTTAGGTTATCAACCGCTACTTTTTCAATTGGTAACGCGCCAGAATCTTCCATGGTGTTAAAGAAGATAGGAGCGATATTGTTACCCAATACTAGACCGCCACCACGTTTGTTTGGTACGTTCGGGATATCATCGCCCATTAACCAAAGGACTGAGTTGGTTGCAGATTTACGGCTAGAACCCGTACCAACCACGTCGCCGACATAAGCAAGTGGATGACCTTTTTCTTTCAAAGCTTCAATTTGCTTCATTGGACCAACAACGCCCTCTTCGTCAGCAAAGATGCCGTCGCGAGAGTTTTTGTGCATGGCTAATGAATGCAATGGGATATCTGGGCGGCTCCATGCGTCTTGCGCAGGCGACAAGTCATCCGTGTTGGTTTCGCCAGTCACTTTAAAGGTGGTATAAGTGGTTTTCTTTGGTACTTCAGGGCGGTTTAAGAACCACTCAGCGTCAGCCCAAGATTGCACGACTTCTTTAGCGATGTCATTGCCAGCTTCAGCTTTTTCGGTCACATCATTGAACGCATCAAATACGAGTAATGTCTTTTTCAACGCATCAGCGGCTTCTTGTGCGACTTCGCTGTCGTCTAATGCCGCAACTAATGGCGCAACGTTATAGCCACCTTGCATAGTGCCCAAGATTTCAACGGCTTTTTTCTTGCTGATAAGTGGTGAAGTCGCTTCGCCTTTAACGATAGCGGCTAAAAATGCAGCTTTAACATAAGCGGCTTGGTCAACACCGGCAGGAATACGATTTTCTAACAAGTCCATTAAGAACGCATCTTCGCCCGCTGGTGGGTTTTTGAGTAGCTCAACCAATTCTGCTACCTGCTTCTCATTTAGTGGAAGTGGTACAGTTCCTAGCTCAGCACGTTCTGCGACATGTTTACGATAAGCTTCTAACACAATAGTCGTCCTCGTCGGTTGGTGACCAGTACATCACGTGAGTAGTCAGGATGACAGCCTACATCGATGTACTGCATTGAATAATTATCCGTGCAATCATAGCTCAAAACGCTCAAAATGTTAATGGCTGTGCGGCGAAAAGGCGCAGAATAAGGCCATATTGGACATTTATTATAAAAATAGTGCCATAAGTAATATGATTGACGCCCTTAAATAGCAAACCTGTCGCCTTACTGCTCATTTTTGCCATGCTCTTTTTCTGCATTAACTGCTGCATTAACTGCTGCATTGACTGCTGCATTCATTTCTGCATAGACTTCTACATTGGCGGTTAAATAAAAATGGCACGGCTGCTATACTCTTATCATCTAAACGCCTACGACTTTATAAGACATTTTTTAATACAAGGTTTTATAACACAAACGCCATGAGTGAATATTAAGGATAATAGCAATATGGACAATAGCAGTCTAAAAAATAGTAGTATGAAAAATAGCGAAAAAGACAATAACGCTCATTACGATAATGGTTTAAAAGTTCGTACTGAAGTGATGGGCGCAGCGCATGTTAAACGCTCGCTTGACTCAGCAACACCATTTACCCAGCCGTTGCAAGACTGGATTATCGAACATGCTTGGGGTAGCACGTGGCAAGATGACTCGGTATTACCGCGCAAATATCGCTCATTAATCACCATCGCCTTTTTAATTGCGCAAAAGAGCCCAACTGAGCTAAAGGGTCATATCCGTGGGGCGATAAATAATGGTGCTAGCGTCGCTGAAATCCGCGAAGTATTGATGCATAGCCTGCCTTATTGCGGTGCACCTGCCAGCCAAGAAGCGTTTCGTGCTGCCATAGAAGTGCTAAATGACATGGACATTGATATCAATAAATAAAACTACGATAAAGGTATGCTTCGTAGTACCCTGTTATTTACGCAAGCTTTTTTATTCATGGAAGCCTTTTTATCCTTAGTAGCTTTCTTAGTTATCTTAGTTATCTTAACAAGATTGCCTAAAAAATATTGACCCGTTATCTGCTATAATAGCTGCATTCATAAAACATTCTAATAATGCCATAAACCCTTATTCTATCAAGGGTTAAGAGAACATTTGATTATGACAAACGCCGTACAAACTCACGTCCCCGCTGCCCGTGCAAAACCGAAAAAAGCCATCCAAGGCGAAAAGCTACGTGGCTACGACAAGGTAGCACGCATCCCAATTAAAGTGATTCCGACCGTCGAGGCGAAGAAAAAGCCAGATTGGATTCGGGTTAAAATGTCCTCACCTGCGGAAGTGGCGCGTATTAAAGCAACTCTGCGTGAGCAAAAGCTTTATACCGTCTGTGAAGAAGCCGCCTGCCCTAACCTGCCGCAGTGCTTTGCCGATGGTACGGCGACCTTTATGATTATGGGTGATATCTGTACCCGTCGCTGCCCGTTTTGCGATGTCGGTCATGGTCGCCCAAATGAGTTAGACAAAGATGAGCCGCGCCATACCGCTGAGACCATTCAGGGTCTAGGTCTTAAGTATGCGGTGATTACCTCGGTTGACCGTGATGATTTAAAAGATGGCGGTGCTGCCCATTTCGTTGAAGTATTGAATGAATCTCGCGCTTTAAGCCCAAATTGCTTGATTGAGATACTCGTGCCAGATTTCCGTGGTCGTATGGATATCGCTTTGGACTTATTGACTGAAACTGCGCCAGATGTCTTTAATCATAATATCGAAACCGTGCCTCGTTTATATAAAGCCTTCCGTCCCGGCTCTGATTACCAGCATTCGCTCGATTTGCTTAAGCTGTATAAAGAACGCCGTCCTGATATTGCCACCAAATGTGGTTTTATGGTTGGACTTGGTGAAACTGAAGAAGAAATCTATAAGCTACTTGATGATTTAAAAGCCCATAACGTTGATATGATTACCGTTGGTCAGTACTTACAACCTAGTAAAGACCATGCACCAGTCGATCGTTATGTCCATCCAGATGAGTTCCAGCGTTATATGGACTATGGCAAAAAGATTGGCTTCTTTAACATTTGGGCAGGTCCTATGGTGCGCTCAAGCTACTTTGCTGATCGTCAATATTACGGCGAAGATTGCCCAGCACCTATCCGTAGCAAAAAAGCCTTGGCCGCAGAAGGTAAACTTGGCTGTTAAGTGAAATTTGTCATCATATTAAAGTAGGATGACGAAAAAACATAAAAAGGGCGAATAGTAGATAGTTACTATTCGCCCTTTTTAGCTTCTAAACTATCGCTTTAAATAAGGTTAAACGTTTAGAGGTAACACGGGCGTCTTACTGGTTTTTATATTCAATACTGCGATACCAAGGATGATGACACCCCCAATCAAACCTGTGATAAGCCCAGGATAAATCAGCAGTAAAGCACCAATGGCCAGAATGATACGCGTGATTGAATTCATACTTCCTTTAAAATAACCCTCTAACGCCGCACTAAGCCCAATCACACCAACGACCGACGTCACAACGGCAATAACAATATCCATGACCGGTGGCAATGGGAACTCTTTCGCCGTGACCGCAAGACCTGTCGGGTCAATCATCAACATCGCAGGATTATAAATAAACATAAACGGGACGATAAAACCTGCTAACGCCAGCTTTAATGATAAGTAGCCTGTTTTCATCGGATCGCCGCCCGAAATACCAGCCCCAGCAAAGGCTGCCAAACAGACCGGCGGGGTAATATTGGCAAACACCCCAAAGTAAAAGACAAACATATGCGCGGCTAAAATAGGCACATCAAACCCTGCTAATGCGGGCGCCGCCATCGTTGCAGTAATAATATATGCAGGAATCGATGGCAATCCCATTCCTAAAACCATCGACGCTAGCATGGTCAAAATTAAGGTCAGCAATAACGACCCTGCCCCTAAAGTGACAATCGAAGATGTCATTACCGTACCAAAACTCGTTAGGCTGACCACTCCAATAATAATACCTACGACCGCACAAGCAGCCATCACCGCTAGCGACTGACGGGCGCCGTCTTCTAGCGCACCCAAAATATCCTTAAAGCCCATGCGCGTTTCTTTACGTAGCATACTGATGACAACCGTAAAGCCAATGGTATAGGCAGCGGCATAGCCTACCGGCACATTTTGTATTAATAAATAAATCAAAAACACAATCGGCAATAACATATGACCGCGCGCTTTTAATACCTCTTTTACCTGTGGCAAACTTTCTTTTGCCATACCTTTTAAGTCTCGGCGACCGGCACGAAAATGTACCTGCGCGATAACGCCTAGATAATACAAGATAGCAGGTAATAATGCTGCCAAAGCAATGGTGCTATACGGTAGCCCTGTGGTCTCGGCCATAATAAAGGCACTTGCACCCATAATTGGCGGTAATATCTGACCACCAACCGATGCACTTGCCTCTACGGCGCCCGCAAAATCTTTATGGTAGCCAACCTTTTTCATCAAGGGGATGGTAAACGCGCCTGTACTAACAACGTTTGATAAGGCGGAACCATTGATACTGCCCATAAAGCCGCTTGAAATGACAGCCACTTTAGCAGGGCCGCCTTTTTTATCGCCTGCCAGCGCCAATGCCAAATCATTAAACAGCTGACCCATGCCAGAACGCGCTAAAAATGCGCCAAAGAGGATGAATAAAAAGATAAAGGTGACTGAGGCGCCGATTGCGACCGAATATAGTCCTTCCGTTTTTAGGAATAATTGACCAAAAATATCGCCCATATCATAAGGACGAGTGAGTAGCCGATCCGGCATAAAGTCCAGATGACTGACAAAGGGATATAGCAAAAATATAGAGGCCAGTATGGGCAATATCCAACCAGTAATACGCCGACTGCCCTCAAGGACGCAGATGACGGTGATAATAGAAAGTATCACATCGACCGAATTTGCCATGCCGCCGCGACTGGTGACAATATCTTGGTACTCGTATATCAGATAGGTCATGCCAGATAAAGACAACAGAAACCAAATCCAGTCATACCATGCTACCCGCTTACGACTGCTTTTTTTGCTGGCAGGAAAGATTAAAAAAATCAACGCAAAGCCAACGCCCACATGCACGGAGCGCTGCAATAGTGACGGCATGGGGTTAAAGGTAATATATAAATGAAAAAGGGAATATAAGATGCAGATGGCAGCGATAATATACTTCACCGGACCTTGGGTAATATGACGCGTGATAGACTCGCGATCATATTTTTCTAATATCGCTTGCGTCACACTAGGATCAACGTCGTCGTAATCTTCAGTCTCTACATGCGCATTTGTCTGCTGTGCCAATATCGCATTTTCATTAGCATTCACATCATCGTTAGAATTTGCATCATCGTTATAAATAGGAGTCCCGCTATTGTGATCCATCACTTGGGAGTTCATGACAAAAATCCTTATTAAATCTATCGATTAGACTATAAGCCTTGGGCGTAATAGTTACTTCTGAATAATCTGGCACCCATTGGTGAATCAAAATACGCTGACCGGCATAATCAATTTCACCCTGCGTTAATCTTGATACCACCCAATTAAGATGGGGAAACCTTTGGTTAATTTGATAGCCGACGTAGCCATCCTTTTTGATAGGAGCAACGTTTTCGGTAGACGGCGTACCGGCACCAAATGCTTGAAAATAGGTATTGGTTAGTAGTAAACCCTCCTCTTCACGAAGATACTGCTCTTCCCACCACTGCTTTTCTACTGAATGAATCCAGCGTAATTGAAAGTCAGGCTCAACAAAATAACATAGCAAGCTATCGGCTTTAGTATCGCCCGCTACCCGTATTTCAATGACAGATTGGCGGCTAAAAACCGCCCATAGTATCAATAAAACCAGCGCAGCCATTGCTGCTGCGCCAGCTATCCACCATAAAGATTTATTTGGCTGCTTGCTCATCATAGTATTTTTTGGCACCAGGATGAATAGGAGCTACCATACCGACTTGAGCGGTCTCTAAACTGATATCATTCGCCGCTTGGTGAGCGTTTTTCAAGCCCTCTAAGTTTTCAAATAACGCTTTGGTCAACTTATAGCCATCATCCTCAGAGATATCAGAACGCACCAATAAGGCATTCATGACGGCTGTGGTTGGAATAGCAGCAGCATTACCATAGGTACCGGCAGGAATCTCAAAAGTCTTAAAGTAAGGCTTGGTTTCGATAATTTTTTTGAGCTTATCTTGATTGATGGTGACCAGCTGTAATTTGATGCCTTGCTCTAGCTCTAATAATGAAGAGTTCGGTAAGCCACTACTAAAAAACGCCGCTTCAATTTTACCCGCTTTCATCGCATCGGCTGCATCGGCAAAGCCTAAATAGTCGACTTTGACATCATCATAAGTGATACCAAAACCTTCTAACAGGGTGCGAGCATTGACCTCTGTACCCGATCCTTGATCGCCAACTGCAATACGCTTACCTTTTAAATCTTCAATATTTTTGATACCAGACTTCTCTGAGGCAACCACTTGAATGACGTTAGGATAAAGCACGGCAATTTGCTGGATATTGGTGATAGGCGCTGCCTTAAAGTCATTTTTGCCTTCTACCGCATCAGTGACAACATCACTAAGCGCGAGTACCATATCTACTTTACCTTGGGTCAATAGATTGACGTTTTCTACTGACGCCCCTGTCGTTTGGGTTTTGGCGTTAACACCAAAGGTTTTGGCATAAATCTCTGCTAAAGACGTTCCAATAATATTATAAGGACCGGAGGCGCCCCCTGTAGCAATGGTGACGAACTTGGTTTCGAGCTTGTCACTTGCTGTGGCGGCAGTATCTGTAGAAGTGTCGGTAGTAGTAGCACTATCAGTAGCGGCATTATCAGCAGGCGCTTTGTCTGAACAAGCAACCAGAGTCATACTGGCTGCAATCATGGCGGCTAATAGAGGCATCTTATAAATAGACTTCATTATTTTCTTCCTTGATAAAATAAAGCAAAATGGGTTTATAAAAAAAACTTGAATGCAAAGTTCTTGAACGCAAAGTTCTTAAATACAAAGTTCTTAAATACAAAATTGGAGTAGCAACTCATTCTTGTTGACTACCAACCTCAGTCTATGACGCTGACCTTCGCTATAAACTCAGGAGTTAAGCGTTCCATAACCTAGGGTCTCCTCAATTAAAACATGGCATATCATATATTGCTACGATGTTTTAATGGATGCGAGTGCTTATGCGCAAAAAATAGTCAGTGATATGGTTGTCTATATTTAATGAGCTAAGCAATATATCGCAAATCACAATACAAATCACAATCTAAGCTACGCCTTGTACCAAAGCTATGGTTAACCATAAATAAGAACGTTTTTTGTCACGTGCTGCTGGTATAAATTTTACTGGCGTGCGGTGTCTACGCTGACAGAGGCTGCGCATAATTAATCCCAGCAGCACTGTACCGTTTTCATAGTATTTTAACTATATATCAACAGCCGAAACCATATCTATAGTTTCGCTATGCGATACTAAGTTTCATATTATAAATGATTTAAACAAATTTTGACGGGGTTGTAAACCTTTATCCGCGCTGCTCTTCATAAAAATGCGTCAAGCTATTTTTATTAACATCATATTTTATTAAAAAATATATCAATAGCACTTTTCTTATAACGCTACTGCTAGCCATTTATTTACTTCGTTAATGCCGCTTATATGACCGCCCTTTAGCAGAATAACGCCACCTAAATTAGACAATATTTTTTATTAAACATTCAATTTTTTGAAGGCGAAATCCATCTCTATTATGCTACAGTGCAAACGCTGTATTCGCTCTATAGCTAAGCACTACAATAAGCAGCTGAAAATAGCGCTTAGAGCATACGACCGCCAATAATGCTGAACAACCTTATAGGAAAATTTATGAAAAAATTACTTACTTCAACCATGATGTTGGCCACATTTGCGCTAGCTGGCTGTGCCACAACCGATGTCAATTCTAA